>DASRBJ010000372.1:0-7739 GCA_035653695.1 Sphingomicrobium sp. | reverse complement strand
TTTTTCATTTGCCGTGGCATCACTGAACAGTGGAAGCCCGCGCGCGCGGAAGATGCCCTGCCGGGAGCGCTCATCAAGCGCCTGATGGTGATACCCGGTCCAAATCATGCGAAGATCGATAAGGAAGCGCGCAAGCGATATTTCGCGGAACATCCGGACCAGCGTCCCGAGTGCTACCCTGAATAGGTCGTTGCGGTTAATGACGTGGAGCCGCACTCCGCCGTGCCTTCGGATTGCGCCTCGTCCGTAAGACCCCGTTGCTATTGAGTTGCGAGCCAGGCTTCACTGCAAACGAGGATGAGATCGCGTCGAGCGCCCGGCTTGGCGAGGTGCGCTTCAACCTGTTCCCGGTCGGCCGGGGGCAGATGTCGGATAATTTCCAAGACACTGCGACATTTCGGACCTCGCTAGCTCGTAAGCCCGTTCCACCGCTGGTCCCCTGCTCATCCTTCTTCCTTAGTCCTGGTCAACGACTTAGCCGAGGATATCCGTGCGACTGCGCGGTGAAGGAAGCTCTGGCTCGAGAATAGATTCACCCTCACGTCGATTTCTTTTCAGCCGCAGCAATGAAATTCTTTGAGAGCGCATGATAAATGCCTTCTCGGCAAATCAGGCGAGACGCCGCGCGACCAATGAACGCCGCTGCCATGAGCGGAACGACCATTGAGTGGTCGTTCGTCATTTCGGTGACAATGACGAAGGATGTAATCGGCGCTTGAACGACGCCGGCGAAGTATGACA
Organism: Sphingomicrobium sp.; assembly: GCA_035653695.1. Classification (GTDB taxonomy): domain Bacteria; phylum Pseudomonadota; class Alphaproteobacteria; order Sphingomonadales; family Sphingomonadaceae; genus Sphingomicrobium. The sequence continues at coordinate 6,998 of DASRBJ010000372.1, read as the reverse complement.
CCATTCCAAGGAGTACCAGCGCGGCGACCGGCGTTGAGGGAAAGAGCGTCGAAAGGTTAAAGCCGATCCCCGCGCCCACGGCGAGCGAAGGCGAAAATATTCCGCCCGGAATTCCGCTGATCGAAGCAAGTGCCGTAGCGGTGAGCTTCAGGAGCCCAAACGACTGTGGAAGAGCAACGCCGCGGTTAAGAAGGGGTCGGACCTGGGCGTAACCAGTCCCATAGATGGTATCGTGCGATGCGAGACCGCACAGCGCAACGCCAAGGCCACAAAGTGTTGCGAAGACGATCGGGTGGCTCTTGATTGCTTTGCCCGTCGCGCCTGGAAGTCCGCGGCCGAACTCGATCAAGATGCGGCTAAAAGTGCCGCCAAGAAGGCCGCCGACAATTCCGCAAACCGGAACGGCAAGCCATCCAACCGCACCAAGCTTTGCTGATGTCGTGCCAAAATAGGTGTAGTCGCCAAGCAGCGCCAGCGAGGTCAGCCCGGCCGCGACGATGGCAACGATCAGAAGCGCGCTCGTTCGTTCCTCGAATGCGCGGCTCATTTCCTCGATGCCGAACACGATACCGGCAAGTGGCGTGTTGAATGCGGCGGCCACTCCAGCCGACGCACCAGCGAGAATGAGCCCGGGCTGCCGGCGCGGCGAGAGACGCCCGACCGCGAACATGATCGAAGCGCCGACCTGGACGGTCGGGCCCTCGCGGCCGATTGAGGCACCGCAAAGCAGTCCGAACAAAGTCAGAAACAATTTACCGACGGCGATCCGGATCGAGACGAGAGTCCCACGAGCATTTTGATCCGTGAGGTGCCGAGCAGCAATCGCTTGCGGAATGCCGCTTCCTTGAGAGTTGGGAAACACCCGTCGGGTTAGATAGGCGACCACCGCAAAGCCGAAAGGTGTGACGATCAGCGACGCATAGCGCGAACGGACAAGAAGGCTCCTGAAAACCGCTTGAGCTTCGTCGGCAAGCAGCGCCAGCGCTACGGCCGCTCCGCCAACGACAATGCCGCCGAGAAGAAAGACGAGCTGCCGCCTCGTCCGGGCGGAATGCAGATAGAAATGCCTGGAGGTAACAAAAGACCGACGAACCATGAAAAACCCAAAAAATTGGCAAGCGCTCAGCTAAGGCCGTTGCATTCGTAAGCGATTACCACGCCGCCTGTCTGAAGTCTGTTTCGTACCCGCATGCTCGGCCACTCGCAAATGCTTGCGCGTCGGAATTTCCTTGATCCATGGCGTTGATCAGTCCGCAATGGTCATCCAGTGGCCAAAAATCTCGTTGAATTGCTCCTGCATGATCGCGGATCGTTCGACCGCTGACAGCTTCGCACTCATTTTTGGAGAGATGCGGGACGTGCGTTCCTGGCGAGTAACAGCAGCGCATTTCAACAGCTTAAGCAAGAGAACGGACGCAAGACACCACTTGTAAACACTTCTGCCCTTAACCTCATGGCCCACCGAGAGCCGAAGAGCAGGTTATGAAACCCTATATCCTTGGCGCGATATGCGTTTGGTTCATTTCGGGGGTCGCTGGTGCCGTCATGCTTGGCCAGCAGCGGCTCGACGTGCCAACGATCATCGGCGGCCCGATGACCTTCTGGAACGGGTTGAATAACCCGGTCGACCGTTAGCAGCAATTCAAGCGCATCGTCTCACGCGACGCTGAGATGCACCTACTGGGCTTATGCGTGAGTTCGTGGCGTCTTCTCCGATAGCCGCCAGGAATGCTATCAGCCCCCCTGTACTTCAACGGAGACTTCGCTTGACCAACGAAGCATATGTCATCGCTCGTGAAGCGATTAAGAGGACTGCTGAGTTCGAAGGCAAACTCTACCCGAAGGAACAGGAAAGCCACTACTTTGCTCTCGCTGCGCTCGCCGCGCTCGAGCAGTCCGGATATGTCATCGCGAAGCAGCCTGCTTCCGAGTAGGCGAGCAATCATCGCGGCAGCAGTAGCGTGCCTTCAGCCCAGTCGCGCGCTCGAAATTAGAAGCTGGCAGCGGCAAAATGGGCGTCCGTTCTAAGACGATCGATTACGCCTTGATCTTCCACCGCGCATAGTCCTCGTCGATCGTGGGTAACAGTCGACGAGCATTCGCGGCGTCGACGTCCGCCTCGTGGGTCTTGCCAAGCCGCCGCTCGACCACGGCTCGCAGATACAAGGAGCCCGCTGCACCGGGGTTCCGGTCAAGAGCGGCGTTCAAGTCGGCAAGGGCATCGTTCAACCGGTTCAGCCGAAAATAGACCATGGCGCGGCTATCGAGTTCAGCCACGTTGTTTTCGGTGAGTTCGACGGCTCGAGTGCAATCCTCAATCGCGCTGTCGAGTTGCACGGCGAGTGTCCCCTTGATCCAGCAGCGCTCGTTCAGAAGTGCGGGATTGGTTGACTTGAGGGTGATCGCGGAATTGATCGCGGCAAGGGCACCCTCACTGTCGGCCGCTCTTGCGAGGAGGTCGGCCTTGATCATGAGCCAGTCCGGCTTGTCTTCGTCGGCATTTGCAAGGTGTTCATCGATGGGCGCGAGCGCTGCATCCTTTCGTCCAGCATCGATTTCAAGGAGGCCCAGTCTTGCAAGCGCCGCCTTCGACGAGGGGTCGACTTCAAGCGCGGATCGATAGTCGGCAGCCGCTTTGTCCTTCTGTCCCATGGCTTCAAGGAGAAGAGCACGGCGCAGGAGCGTCGCGGCGTTGCCGTCCAGCGATACCGCCTTGTCAAGATCGGCAAGCGCAAGGTTCCTCTGGAAAGTGCCCTCGTAAAAGGCAGCCCGGCGCAGGTAACGAGAGGCATCGTCCGGCTTCTCGGCAATGAATGCAGTATAGAGAGCAGCCAGTTTGTCGAGCTTGTGGGTCTGCCGCGCCATCTCCACTTGCTCGAACGGTGCCGGATAGCTCGTCGAAGTCGCGAGACGAAGAACGCGCTCCTGCGCGCTCGCAAGTCTTGCTCGCGCTGCCGGGAGCTCGGCCGGGAGCAGTTCCGCGCCAGTGCTGGTCGTCTGCTCGTCAATCGTGAGCACGCCGTTGGTGAGCGCACCTTTTCGAACATAGTGGCGGCCGGCGACCAATAAATCGAGTGATGGATCGCCTTCCAGAACAATTCCTCGTCCGCCATCCGGCAGATGGATGCGCGTCGTGACAAGGCTATTGCCCGGCTCACCCGTCGCTATTGGAATGTCTTTCCACGCTGGATGCGAGCGATCGCTGCTCAGCGAAAGTCCAGAAATCGCGCTTGCCGGTCGGAAGCGGTAGGCATGATTTTGGCGCTCCCACCCGAGCCTTGCAATCCCGCTAAGGGTGATCGTTGCCGTGCCGTGCGCATTGTCAAAGTCGAATTTCTGAGTGACGGGAATGGCGTCCGATCCCGCGGCACCGCCAAGGCTGAGAAGAGCCAGGAGCAACAGCTTCTCGTTGTCGAGCTGGGCGACGATACCGCGCATCGCGTCGGCGGCGCCCCCGCGGATCTGGACGGTGGCGGTAAACGGAGCGGCGGTTCCGATTGCAGCGCTTTGATCAATATCGAGGTTGACGGTGCGAATGGGCCGGGCTGGCGCCTTCGCGGGCAACTGGAGCAAGTTCGCGCCGCTGTCGCGCACCGGAAGGACAGTCTCAAACGGCGGAACATCGCCGAGGTCCTCCAGTCGTGTGCCCCGGCCCGTACCATCGAGCCAGAGGTCCTCGCCCGCGATTTTGGCGTGCACGAAGATGTGGTTGAACGCTGCCGGCGCTGGCAGGCGGATCCTGACAAGGTCGCCCGCGCCAATGTTTGCGAGGACCGGCTCGGCTTCAATTCCAAGCTCGTGAAGCATGGCAAGTAAGAGGAGGGTCTTCGCCTTGCAGTCACCGTAGCCTGCGGCCCAGGTCCTCGCCGGCGATTGCGGGATGTAGTTTCCGCCGTTCATTCCTTCGGCGAAATAGCGGATCCGGTCCTGCACCAACGCCAGAGCCGCCGCTGCGCGGCGCTTGGGGTCTGTCTCGCGCGCGCGAATCTGGGCTACTTCCTGGGCTAGCGGCGTACCTGGTGCGATGAGACCAGTCGTTCGATAGAGTGGCGCAAAGATCGACGACACGGCCGGCCAGTCGGCGAAACTGCTGAGTTCGATCGCGTCAATCGGCTTGAAGCGCTTGGGCGCATCGGCGGGCATGTCAGGCTGCTTTGGTGCCGGGAGCGCAAAATCGAGTTCATGCGAGTCCGCGTTGTCGCGCTCGGTTGGTTTGAGGCCGACCGGATAGGCTTTCCAGCGGATGGGGAAACCCTTGGGCCACAAGATCCGCACCCGCGCAAAGTCAACCTTGAACGGTTGCGTTACGGCAAGTGAACTGGTCTGCACCGCGCCCTTGAGCGTCGGGTCCTTGGCCGAAACGGAATAAGCGACATCGAGAATGTCACCGACGCGGAGGCCCTCGACCTGCAGTGTCGCGGTGAGGATCCCGTTCATCTCGAGCTTCTCGAGACCCTGCTCCCTGCGGATCACGTTGAACTTCTCGCCGGACTTCAGGACGTCAATGTGTTGCCCATCACGGATGATGTCGACGCGATGGATAATGAGGTCGCCGTGGAACGGCTGCCAATTCAGTGTAACCGTGCCGAGCTTGGCCAAGGCATCGGCTGAAACAGCACGTGAACCAAGCTCGCGGTAGGTCCAGACCGTCCCGTCAACGATCCGCGTCTGTTGATCGATAATAGCGATGAGTGGCGCAGGGCCTGTAGAGCTCTTTATTGGCGGCGCCGGGAGCACCCAGGATGGAGTGGCCTCGTAGCGTGGCGTTTCCGACGCAACGGCGGGCACCGCGACAGATCCGACCAACAGCATACCGAGAGCAAAACGCAAAGCCGGTCTCCCCTATGAACGCGCGGATTTGGCTGACCGGCGATGTTCGCAAAGCAGCGGGTGGTTTGCAACCGTCGGGAATAAAAAGCTGTTTGCTGCCGATCGCCCTGCCGCGGCCCGAGTTTTCGTTGCCGGGAAACCGGAGCGGTTCATTGCGCTGCCGCTGACGGAGCGCCAAGCGAAGCCCCCGTTAGCGCCGAGCATTAATCGCCGATAGCCTTCTTCGCGCGCTGCTCCAGCTCCTCGAAACTTTCCATGAGCTCAGCGAAGTCAAGCAACTCCCTTGCTTCCTCGTGCGGCAAGCTGCGCGCGTGATGGCGGAATGCTGCGGCGATGCTGCTCCACGAGAGCGCTTGTTGGTTGGTGGTTCGAGTGTCGGGAAGCTGAAAAAGAACGGAGGTGTCGGGCACGGAGGCGCCCGTTTCATGAGACTTCGACGCTGCCGCCCCTCTTTCGACGAACCGGCGGCGGCTTACGACTAGCGTACTAACTTTGGATAGGGTTACGCGAAGGATTCGGCAAGCTCTTGAGGCGTATCGAGAAGATGATCCCTCGAACGCAATCGCCATTGGTTCGCCCGTTCACCAGGCCAGAGTCGAGCGACAGCGGCGCTATGGCATCGGCGAAAGAAAAGCGCGCCGGAATGCGCGTCGCCGCTTTGATCGACGGCATGCTTGGGTTATGTTGGTGCATTAGCCATTCGGGGGACAGCATGGCTACGATCTTTGATAGGCCGCTCACGGCGCCGACCGGAAACGAGCGTTTTTTCCTCGGAGCTGCAATCGCTATGACTTTGGTCATCGTGTTGGGCTTCGTGAACCAATTGGCGATGGGCCGCTCGACCTTCTATTCTCCGCCGCTCGTCCATGCCCACGCGATCATGTTCATGGGTTGGGTCACGATCTACTTGCTCCAGAACATCTTCGCAGCGACGGGTCGAATGGAGCTTCACCGGCGTCTCGGCTGGGTTGCTGCCGGCTGGATCATTCCAATGATCATCCTCGGCTTTGGAGTCACTCTTGCAGTCGTCCGCCGAGGACAGGTCCCGTTCTTCTTTCGTCCGCTGCAATTCCTCATCTTCGACCCAGCTTCGCTTCTGACCTTCGCCGGCCTCACTGCATCGGCAATCATCCTGCGCTCCCGGACTGAGTGGCACAGGCGCCTGCACCTTTGCGGCATGTCGATGCTGATGGCGCCAGGTTTCGGCCGGCTCCTGCCGCTGCCCTTGCTTGAACCCTTCGCATGGGAAGCAAGCTTTGCGGCCGGTCTCGTGTTCCCGGTCGCTGGGATTGTTGCTGACCTGAAGCGAACCGGGAATGTCCATCCAGCCTGGCGTTATGGACTTGTAACGATGATTGGGGCGTTCGTTGCAATCGAAGCGATCACTTATAGTGGAGTGGGCAAATTGGCTTATCGCGGCGCCACCTGGGATTCGCCCGGAGCGAAGGTCGCGCCGCTCGAGTTCGGTGCGCCGCCGCCGGGAGGACTGGTGACCGGCCGCAGCTGATCTCAATAAATCCCGCCGTATCCATCGGCGGGTGCCAGCGCCGGGGCTACTTCCCAATCGAAGAATTCGTTAACCATGCTGTCTTACCTTGCCCTAACTTTCGATAAGTACAGAACGTCGCCGCAGGACCCAGCATTGCGCTGGCTGCGATGCCGGAGAGTGGATCATGAAGGTTTTGAAGCTGATCAAGAATGAAAAGGGTGCGACTGCCATTGAATATGGTCTGATCGCAGCTCTGATTGCCGTCGCCGCGATTGGCGCGATGCAGGGCATCGGAAACAAGCTCAACACGACGTTCAACAACGTTTCGAACAACCTCGGCTAATCCTACCTGGCCGAACTAAAGAGCGGCAGCGCCCTCGCGCTGCCGCTCTTTTCCTGTTTGTTGTAGTTACACCGAGTGGGAAGCGCGATTCGGTCGTCTCCAGTCAGACCAGCTTCGAGCGCGGCTATTTTGCTCGCCCGTCCATCCCGATAGCCCGTCGCATCCATAGGCGCCCGACCGAAAGGCACCGATCGGCGGCATTGGACCTCGACTTTGGTTCTTGTGAGGCAGAAATTGCCCGCGAAATCTGAATTGGCATCATCAACATCTCGGTGACCCGCGTTGGTCCTGGTGCTTCGGCGATTCCGACTTTCGGCCATTCGTTAGGCGCTGGAT
>DASRBJ010000371.1:0-14199 GCA_035653695.1 Sphingomicrobium sp. | reverse complement strand
ATTGGAATCCTTCTCGCGGCACCGCTCGCAGTGGTTGCCTACGTTCTCGTAAAGCGGCTGTACGTCATCGAAGCGCTTGAGACGCCGACGCCAATCCCCGGTGCTGACAAGGGGTAATCAGACCTCGAGGACGACGTAGGGCTTGCCGAATTTCGGCCGCAGAACGAATTGCGCGACATTATAGACCGGTTTTCCAAGCGGCGTGCGCCCTTCGTAAGTGCCATGATGGGCGTGCCCGTGCACGATGGCCTTCACATGATCGAAGCGGTCTATGGGCTCGCACAGGCGCTGGGAGCCGAGATACTGGTAGATCGACGGCGGTTCGCCTTCGATTGTTTGCTCGATTGGCGAATAATGGAGAACGGCGACGCTCCGGCTGGTGCGCAACGTTCGAAGCTGGTTTTCAAGCTTGCGAGCCTCGTTCATCACTTCGTCGACGAATGCCTTGACGATCGGCTCGCCAAATGGAGCAAGCTCGCCTCGGCCAAAACCCCCGAGAAAGCCCTTCACGCCGGCGAACCCGACCCCGTCGATTTCGAGCGCCTGCTCATTAAGCACCTTCATCCCGGCGGCAGTCAGTATCTCGCAGACCTTGTCCGGCTGACCGCATTCGTAATCGTGATTACCAAGAACGCCGAGAACCGGGATCGAGCAGGACTTGATGTCGTCGGCAAGGATCTCGGCCTCCTTCGTTTTTCCGAAATTGGTGAGGTCGCCGCACAGGACGAGGACGTCCGCCTTGCTCGATATTTCGGTGAACATCTCGCGATAGGGCGCGACGCTGTCCTCTTGCACGTGAAGGTCGCCAATCGCGGCCACGCGCATCTTTCGATCACTCGCTGGCATATTGTTCTTCGAGATTACCTACCGCGTCCGAAAAGCCCCATTGTTCGACGTCGATCGCGTAATCGCGAGGCGAGAAAATGCGGCCGCGGCAAACCTTCTTGCCGGGTCCTTTCACGTCATATTGGTCGCCAAGACGCTCGAGCAGCTCGTCCATGAGCCAGCGCGGAATGATGTGGCGCTCGCTTGGATAGACGAAGCGAAAATTGAGAAGCGCGACCAGGAGCACTTCCCAATAGAGTTCCATGTGCGAGAGGAGCTGCTTCCAGTCGATCGCTTCGTGACATTTAAGGATCATGTGCGCGACGTCCGCCATGTCATAGCGATGGTGGTCCTGGACGAAGATCTTTGACCAGATGAACTGGGTGGGTGGTACCAGCTGAACCTTGGCGCCGAACAGCTTGGCTTCGGGCGCATTGATGAACCACTCGTCGGTAATGTGCGTCGTGACGGTCGGCATGTTGTAAATCACGTCGACGAACATCTCGCCGCGGGTGATTCGCGCCAGCCACCGCTCGTCGACAATCTCAACGTCGAATCCATGCTCCTTGAAGTAGTGAAGCATCTTCAGGGCATCGCCGGCCTTCGCGAAGACATCTACGTCCTTCGTCGGTCGATCGATGCCCGTGTAGCTCGCGAGCGCATAGGTGCCCGAAACGAGGAACGGGATCTCGGACTTCGCCATGAGGCGAAGCACTTCCGAATAGAAGGCCTCAGCCGCGGGCGGCGGCTTGATCAGCGCGGGCTTGCGTTCAAGCGTATGCACATTGTCCACGTCGCTGAAACGGGAGGCGGCAAGCGCAAGTTCCAATGGTGGCACTTGCTCAGGGAACTGGCTTTTGCCTCGGCGTTGCGGATGGCCCGGCAATTACTGGCCATCCATTGTGCCACCGAATGCGGTCGATCAGCATCACTCGGCGCGTGTTCACTTCATCCGTCGGCTTTTCGCGCGGTCGGTGCACGTCGACGGCGTGATAGACGATCCAGTCATGGCCGGAGCGATCGGTGATCGTGCTGTTATGACCAGGAGCGATCCAGCGCCGGTTCTTCTTGAGAATGATGCTGTGTTGCCTGCCCATTGCCTGCTCGAGCGTTTCGAATGGGCCGGTCGCATTTCTCGAGCGAGCAACCATGACCGCGTAATGGGCCTTGGGACCACAGCAATTGTCGCCCGAATAGAAGAGATAATACCACCCCTCGTGGCGAAGGACCCAATTGCCTTCGACAAGGACGGGGAAGGCGCCCTTGACGGGGTTAGGAGCAACGAGATCGAGTTGCTCGCTTTGTGGCGCAAACGAGACAAGATCAGAACCAAGCTCGCGGACCTTGATCGGCTCGAAGCCCGAACCCCAGTAGAGCAAATGCTTGCCGGTAGTGGGATCGTCAAACTCGGTTGGATCGATGTTCACGAAACCCTCGCCGCATTGGAGCGGATGCCCAATGTCGATGAATGGTCCGGCCGGCACGCTTGCCGTCGCAACACCAAGGCACATTCCCTGTTTCGTGTCGGTGAGCGCCACGTCCGGCTTTGCTGAATAGTACATGATGTACCGATCGCCTTCACGAACGACGTCCGGAGCCCAGAAGTCCTGTGTCTTGGCGGCCCAAGCGGGTTTGACGGGCAATGCATCGCCCAGGAAATGCCAGTGCACGAGGTCGCGCGACCGGGCGACCTGGAGGTTGATCCACTGGTGAGCCTTCATGGTTTGCGTCGCATAGGCGTAGTAAGTGCCGTCGGGAGCGATGAGCACGTCGGGGTCGGGAAAGTCGGCGTTGATGACTGGATTGATGTATGTTTCTCGCGCGAGAGGCTTGTGCGCGCCATGAGCCATGCCGCAGGCGAATAGAATGGCAGTGGCGCAAGCGAGCGCTTTCCAGGTCATCCATTCACCTTAGGTTTCAGACAGTCAGCGGCAAGGGGCTTCGATCATGTTTCCGAGCTGCAGCGGGTAGGACCAGGACGTTGATGCGATTTTTTCATGCGCTGGTTTGGGTTGCATTGGCGATTGCGCCGTCGACCACGAGCGCCGCTGAGCCCTCGTTCGAACCAGTCTTTCGGGAGAATTTCCCCGACGCTTTCGTGCTTCCTTATGGCTCTCAGTTCATTGCCTATTCGACCAACGCGGGGCCGAACGTGCCGATGGCTAGCTCGAGGGATCTCGTTCACTGGAGCTTCGTGATTGACCCGGCGACGGGCCAGAAGCGCGACGCGCTGCCGCAGCTTGGCCCATGGGCGAAGCCTGGTTTCACCTGGGCACCGGAAGTGATCGCGGCTGGCGGTCACTGGCTCCTTTACTACACGGCGAGCGATCGCAAGCACAACGCGCAGTGCATTGGTGTTGCCATTGCAAGGGACCCCGAAGGTCCGTTCCGCGATACGGCAACGGCGCCGCTAATTTGCCAAACGAAGCTCGGTGGCACGATCGACGCGAGCCCGTTTCGCGATGCGGACGGCAATCTCTATCTTTACTTCAAGAACGACGGGAATCGCGTCCACGAAGCAACCGCGCTCTGGGGACAGCGGCTGACCGAAGACGGCCTGTCGACGGTCGGCGATCCCGTTCCGCTGATCGGGGATCGCGAACGCTGGAAGGACGGCGTGATCGAGGCGCCGACGATGGTCCGTTCTCCGACGGGCTACGCACTCTTCTACTCAGGCGGCTTTTTCGGCTGGAACGTCGAGGAAGGGGGATTGTCGCCTTATTCGATGGGCTATGCGCGATGTTCCGGCCCGCTTGGCCCCTGTCGGGACTCGCCGGACAATCCCATCCTCCACAGCTTCCACGACAAGCAGGCAGGATGCCTCAGTGGTCCGGGTCACCAGAGTGTCTTTAGTGTCGGGACACGCATGTTCATCAGCTTTCATGCGTGGGAAGCCTCCCGCTATTGCCGCAAAGAGGGTGATGAGCGTCAGCTCTACATTGCGCCCTTGTACTGGAAGGATGGCAAGCCAGTGATTGGGCCAAGCCTGCGCGAAGATTCGGCAAGAACCGAAAGGGGATAGAAGAAGGGCGGCTGAAAAGCCGCCCTTCGATTATTGCAGTCTTGGTCGTAGCCTCATCCGCGTTCCGGCGCGGGTGGCGGCGGCGGTGGCGGCGGTGGCGCCGGGCACGTTGAACCTGCCGGGATCACCGAGCCGTCCGCGCAGGTCTGGGTTGCTGGCGGCGGTGGTGGTGGCGGCGGCGGCGGCGGCGGAGCGGCAACTGGGGCCGGCAAGGCTGCCTTTCGGCCCGAGAAGTTGAACCGGACGCCGAGCGACATCGTGCTTTCGTTGTAGCGCAGGAGGTTGATGAACGTTGCCTGTGGCGGCGTCACACCGGCGACCGATCGCGCCGACTGCTCATACTGGCGGAACTTGTTCCTGAGGATGTTGGTCCAGTCGCCGAACAGCACCCAGTGATCGTTGATATTGTAGTTGAGCGAAAGGTCGAGCCATCCGCCCGGCTTTGCATATTCACTGAAGACGTCGTTGCCGCGGAACTGCCGCTCGACGTCATAGCGCGACCGGTAATTGTAGGAGAGTCGACCGGACAGGCCGTAATGCTCGTACATCAGAACGAGGTTGTAGTTCCATCGCGAGACGCCGTTGTAAGGATCCGTGATCGGATAGTAGCTCAAGTTCGGAATGCCGTTGGTCGACGTTCCGTTCGGCTGCTGCACTTTGTCGGTGATATAGGTCGCGTTGGCCTGGACACCGAAGCCACGCACCCAGTCGGGAAGGAAACCGAAGTCGAAGAAGGTCTGGCCCTGTAGTTCCAGACCCGAGATATGGCCCTTGCCGGTGTTTTCCGGTGCAGTCACCTCCACGACGCCATGCGTCGCGTCGGTAAACTCGAACGTGTTCGTCTGAATGAAGCCATTCACCTTGTGGTGGAAGCCCGTCAGCGAGACGAAGCCTGCCCGGCTGAAATAATATTCCACCGCAGCGTCAAAGTTCCATGACGTGAACGGCTTCAGGAAAGGATTTCCGCCGCTCGCACCCCAGGGCGAACTCGGCGTGCCGATGCCGCCGCTTGGCGGCGATGCGAAGACGATCGAGGGAACGAGCTGGCTGAAATCGGGGAGTGTCTCCGTTTTCGACACCGATGCTCGAAGCTGGACGGCTTCGTTCAGCCGCGCGCGTACGTTGGCGTCTGGCAGGAACACCGAGTGCTTGCTCGGCTCATCGAGCTGCGGAATGCCGGTCGGAACGGGTCCGGCGACATGGGTATTGACGTGGAGCCAGCGACCGCCGACCGACCCGTCGATATTGTCGTTGCCGACGTGCAGCTGTGCATAGCCGGCAATCGAATGCTCATGGCCCGTCCACAACAATGCCGCCGGAATTGGGCCGCCATTCGTCGCGACGTAGGACGTGCAGCCATTGCCGGGATCCGTCGGAAGAATGCGTGGGCATTGCGCCGCGATGAAGTCGCGGAACTGAACGACGCCCTGCCGAACGCTGATATAGGTTGGGGCGACCCAGTTGTAGGTGCTTCCATTGCCCACATCGAGCCCGTGGAACACTTCATTGTCGACGGGCAACGCACTTGCCGGGATTCCGAGGTTGAGCAGGTAGGAGTAACGGTTCGCGTAGTTACGAACGGCGTTATGCTGGTCGTAGCGGAATCCAGCCTGCACGTTTTTGAAGAACGGACTGTTGAAGTCATATTCGAAGTCGGCGCGCGCCTGCCAGTCGCGTCCGGCTGAGCGCTGGTTTTCTTCGAACAGGCCCTGGAACGTCTGCTGGGTCGGATCGTCGAGATTGATTCCCGAAATCGTAAAACCAGGCTCGCTCGTGTTGAAGTTGATGGTCGGGGTGCCCTCCCAACGGCGGTCGACCGATTCGGTCGAACCCAAGAAGGTCGACCAAGTTCGCGCTAGGTCGAAGTTGAACTTGATCGGCCCCTTGTCGATTTTCGTTCCGACGGCGCCCTGGAAGGTATTCGTGCGGTTGTACGTCGCACCTTGCCAGCCCCAGACGCCTCCCGGCATTCCAACGATCGTGCCGCTGTTCACGAGATTGCCGTTGCGGAACGTGAGGTTCGTATAGCTCGAGCCACCATAAAGCGGCACTTCGAGGAAGTGGTCGTCGATCTGGTTACGGAAACCCTGGTAAAGACCTTCGGCGTAGACGAGAACGCCGGGATCGGGACGCCACTGGAAGGCGACATTTGCCGACGGCCGTTCACGCGAGCCGGAGCGATAGTAGAGCCGCTGGATGTCCGGCATGCGGATGATCTGGCCTCCCGGGGGCGCCGTCGCCGGGTCGGTGCCGGTTAGCGCACCATTTGGACCAATGCCGAACGTGTTGACATAATCGGTGTTCGACGATTCCCGGTCGAGATAGCGCATCTTCTCGTACGCGGCGTTGATGAGGAGTCCCATTTCGCCAGCGCCCGTCATCCAGCGCGTGGTTCCAAGCACGTTGAAATTGGGGGTGAGCGAGCGACCCTGGCGCGTGTAAAGGCCCCATACCGACCCAGCGACGGTCGTTCCGTCGAAGTCGAACGGCTGGCGCGACCGCACGTTGATCAAGCCGGCAAGGCCAGGCTCGACCAGGTCAGCGGTGGATGTCTTGTAAACTTCGAGAGCCGCGATGTTTGACGAAGGAAAATCCTGGAGCGCGACGACGCGGGTTTCTGCCGTGAATATCTCGCGTCCGTTGTAGGTCGTCGTGAAGTTTGGAAGCCCGCGGACCAGGACGTTCTGCGCTTCGCCGCCTTGCCGGAAGATCTGGACGCCCGGAATGCGCCCCGCCGTCTCGGCCGTGTTGAGGTCCGGCAACTTGCCAATGTCCTCGGCAACGACCGAATCGACGATCTGCTCGGAATTGCGGCGAATATTGCGCGATGACTGCAACGAGCGGCGAAGACCGGTGACAACGATCGTCTGGTCCGCGGCCGCGGTGTCCGTCGATGCATTCGTCTGGTTTGAGACGGTGGGTTCCGTCCCGCCGCTGGTTTGGTCCGGCGGGGGCGGGGGAGGCGCATTCTGCGCAAGCGCCGGCGATGCCAAGCTAATGGCGACGAGGACCGAAGTCGAAACGAACAAGGTAGATGCGTGCCGCATATTGCCCCTCTCCACGTGACAAGAAACAGCTGTAAACGGTTACAGTATGCGCAATATCTACGACGTGACTTCTAGGACATTCAAGCGGCATTCATGCAACACTGAGCGAAGTTAATAACGGCTATTCGACCTGCGCAAGCATGTCATTGACCCGCCGCTGCGCCGAGGCGAGCGCCGCCTGGATGGTCTTCTGTCCCGTGAAAGCAGCCGCGGCTTCCTCGCCGACGAGCCCCTCGATCGCGTTCTGCCGTTGCACGTAACTCGGCAGTGGCCGCCCGATCTTGGCAAGTGGAGCAATATCGGCTCGGTGAGGCAGTGACTTGAAGCGCGGATCGTCGAGGACCGCCTTGAACGCTGGAATATGGCCGGTCCGCGCCCAGTCGTAGTTGTGCGCTGCCATGAACCGGAAGAAACGGGCAATCGCCTCGCGTTGCTCAGGGCTGCGCTTTCGCGTCGGTACAACCCAGGTGTGTCCACTCACATATTCGACCCACTGGCCCCAAAGATGCGGGTAGGGGTAGACTGCATAGCTTTTGTAGAGCGGCCTTCCGGGCGTTGTCGCTTCCTGCTGGAACGATCCGATCATCCATGTGCCGGTCGGGTAAATTCCACCTTCGCCGTTGACGAAGGCAGCGATTGCCGCTGGCGTATCCATGTTCAACGTTCCAAGTCGTTGCGTGTTGATGAACTTGAAGAAGCTCGCGACTTCAATTCCAACGGGGGTATCAAGCCTGATGTGGTGCGCGTCGGGAAAGAGGACCGCGCCCTGAGCCATCATGTAGGTATAGAGGTTGCGCGCAGCGCCGGCAGGATCGCCGACGTTGCTCTGGATGAGATAGGGCTTTCCGGTCCGCTGCTCGAACTGCCGTGCCTCGGCGATGAGTTCCTGCGGCGAGTTGGGCAGGATGGGCTTTCCGTCACGCATCAATCCTGCCTTGGCGAATAGCGCAGTGTTGACATGGAACAGGCCTCCATGGGTATCCCAGGGAAGCGCATATTCGTGCCCGTTGATGGTAACGCCCGCGCGCGCCGCGTCAGTGAAGTCGGTCGGCTTGATGCCTGCCTTTTGAAGATAATCGTCGACCGGTTCGACGAGGCCCTTCAGCGCATAATCGCTGATGACGCCTTCGTGCATCGTAACCAGGTCAGGCGGGTCTCGCGCGGCAACCTGCGCGGTCAATTGCGGGTAGCCCGGCCACGCAACCACGTTGACGTCGATGTGGATGTCGGGATTTTCGGCATTGAAGCGATCGATCATCGTCGTGATGATCCCGCATTCCCCTTCAGCCTTCGCAATATCCGTACTGCCGCCATATTCGGCGCCGCATTCGCCGAAAAATCGCTGGAGATAGAGGTGCGTGCGATGGTCCGGCCTGGCGCAGCTCCCAAGCAGCAGGATTGCCAACAGAAGAGCTTGGGCGGCCCGCCTCATCGTACGGCGGCGCCCGCCATCGCGCGCACGATCTGCTTCTGGAAGACGATATAGACGATGAAAATCGGGATAGAGGCGAACACCGCCTGCGCCATCAGGTATCCAAGACCACTCGTCTGTGCGTAGTTCATCTGCGCAGCAGCAAGGCCGACGGTGAGCGTATACATGTCGCTTCGCGTTGCGCTGATGAGCGGCCACCAATAATCGTTCCAGGCGCCGAGGAAGGTGAACACGGCAAGTGTCGATTGCGCGGGCAAGGTGAGCGGCACGATGATCTTCGAAAAGATTGTCCAGCGCGACGCACCGTCGAGAAGCGCGGCTTCGTCAAGTTCCTTCGGAATGCCGCGCATGTAGGTCGTCATGAAGAACACGCCGAACGGCGCTACGAGGCCGGGAAGGATCAATCCCGGATAGCTGTTGTGAAGGTGGAGCCACGCGAACAGCTCATGCTGCGGGAGAATGACGGCCTGGCTCGGAACGGCGAGGCCAAGGAGCACGATCACGAACAATGTTCGCTTCAGCGGAAAGTCGAGACGCGCGAACGCGTAGCCCGCGAGGCTCGAGAGAATGAGGACACCGGCGGTTTGCCCAAATGCAACGATCGCGCTGTTGAGCAGCCAGCGAAGCGTCATGCTGTTGCCGAAGATCGCGCCATAATTCTCGAGCGTATAAGGTGGATGAAGCGCAGCCTCGCTGTGACCAACGAGCTCGGCATTGTGCTTGAGCGACAGCAGCAGGGTCCAAGCAAGTGGCACGATCATGACGAGCGCGCCAAGCAGCAGTGCGCCCCACCCAAGCGGCGTCAGCCGGCCTCGTTCCACCCTACTCGCCATGAGACGCGTCCGAAGCGCGGCCGGTCGCCCAATATTGGGTGAGTGTCACGGCAAGGATGATGACAAACAGGAGTTCGGCGGCGGCACTCGCATAACCAAGCTCCCAACGCCCAAAGGCACTTTCAAACAGGAACAGGACCGCCGTTCGCGACGCACCACTCGGCCCACCCGCGGTCAGCAGCTGGGATTGCCCGAAAAGCTGCAATTGCGCGGCCGTCTGGAGCATTACGACAAGAATGGTCGTGCGCCTTAGCGAGGGAAGCGTGATCTTCCAGAAGGTCGTCCACCGGCTGGCATTGTCGAGCGCTGCAGCCTCGTACATGTCCTCAGGGATTTGCTGCAGCCCGGCGAGGAACAACAGCATTGGAAATCCAACCGACCACCATATTGTCGTGATCGCGAGTGCCGGAAGGACGAGGTGGACATCGGACAAGAAGGGTACCGGCTCCCATCCAAATGCCTTCCAAATTGCACCAAGTAGGCCTGCGTCGGGAGCAAGCATGAAGCGCCAGACGAGCGTCACGATGGTCACGGAAAGAACAGCCGACGCGAAGAAGATGCCGCGCAGGAGTGCAGCACCTTTTCCCGCACTGTTGAGCGAGAGGGCAAGGAGAAGCGCGATGACCGTCAGTGCCGGGACGATCATCAAGGTCACCTCGAACGTGTTGACCAGCGAGGCTCCAAAGATTGGATCGTGAAAAAGCGCGTCATAATTGCCAAAGCCGACGAAATGGCCGGCACCGAACAGGTCGACCTGGTTGAGGCTCAGCCACAGGCCCCGGAGCAGCGGAAAAATGAGAATGAGCGAATAGAGGAGCACGAATGGCGCGACAAAGAGGATTCCGCGCCAGTCGCGTTCCACCGTCATGCCGCGGCGCCGTGATAGCCGGTTCCGTCCGGGCCGAAGACGTGCGCCGCATTACCCTCAATCTTGAGCGAGACCTCGTCGCCGATCTTCACTCGGCTGAAGGCATCGTCTTCCGCAGTGATCGGCTGTCCATCGGCAAGCTTCGCGTAGACGAGCGTTCGCTCGCCGAGGCGTTCGACAAGGTCAACCTTGCCCTTTGTCGTCCCGGGACCGTCGACGACGGTTACGGCCTCCGGCCGCACGCCGACGCGCAGTTCGCCGTTCGGGAGACTGGTCGCAGGAACGCGTGTCTCGACGGTCGAACCATCGCCAAGCTTGAGCCGCGCGTAATCCCCACCGTCGATGGTCGCCGGGAGCAAGCTCATTGCGGGCGAGCCGACGAATTGGG
Organism: Sphingomicrobium sp.; assembly: GCA_035653695.1. Taxonomy (GTDB): domain Bacteria; phylum Pseudomonadota; class Alphaproteobacteria; order Sphingomonadales; family Sphingomonadaceae; genus Sphingomicrobium. The sequence continues at coordinate 3,784 of DASRBJ010000371.1, read as the reverse complement.
CGACGAAGATGTTCGCGGGCTGGCTATAGATCTCCATTGGCGGGCCGACCTGCTGGATCCGGCGATCGTTCATTACGATGATGCGGTCGGCGAGCGTCATTGCCTCGGCCTGGTCGTGGGTGACCATGATCACGGCGGCGTCGACCTTCTGCTTCAGCTGGGCAAGTTCGACGCGTGTCCGCAGGCGCAAGGCGGCATCGAGGTTTGAAAGCGGTTCATCAAGCAGGAATAGCTTTGGTTCCTTGACGAGCGCCCGGCCGATCGCGACGCGCTGCCTCTGTCCTCCCGACATTTGCGCGGGCTTTCGGTCGAGCAAGGGGGTAATCTCGAGGACGGCCGCAGCATCGGCAATTCGCCGGTCGATCTCGTCGCGTGGTACCCTCGCGTTCTTGAGACCGAAGGCCATGTTCTGCCGAACGCTCATGTGCGGGTAAAGCGCATAATGCTGGAATACCATCGCGATCGAGCGCTCGCCTGGCGGCAGATTGTCGATGCGCTTGCCTTCTAGCCAGATTTCACCGGCGTCGGCACTTTCAAGGCCCGCAATGATCCGTAGCAGGGTCGATTTCCCTGAGCCGGAAGGCCCAAGGAAGGCAATGAACTCGCGCTGTTCAAGCGTCAGGCTGACGTTATCGAGAACCGGCGTTGCACCATACGCCTTCCGAACGCCCCTTAGTTCCAGACTCGCCAATCAACTCTCCTCCGCCGACTAGTTCTACAAATTGGCAAAGGTGGAGCAAGCATTGGCGGCAATTGCGCCGACGTCGAAGCACCGACGGGTCGTGCATCGGTTCGGTTGAACTTGCTTCCAAACCCGTGATCGGGTGATGCGGCTGCGCTATGCGTTTTGAAAAGACCACTTGCCAGAAGGAATCATGAATGCGCCTTGCGTCGCATGGATGGGCACTCTTGGGCGCGATTCTGATCGCTTCGCAAGCCATGGCCCAGCAGACCGTTCCGGATCAGCCGGCGCCTCCTACCGAGGAAAAAGGAACGGCGCCGCAGACCTCGACGCAAAGCGAGCCCGCTCCGCCGCCACTGACGCAGTCGGAGCCGGAGAGCCCGCCACCATTTCCGCCAATGCCAAGAAGGGCGCCGAGCCATCGCTGGGTAGACGTCGGCACGCCAAGAGCGCGAGCGAATCGCCATGGCGTCACGCGGCGCCATCGCGCGGTCGTCCATCACCCGGCTCCAACGCGGGCAACGAAGGCAATGATGCGAAGGTGCCGAAAGCTGAGCCACCGTCAAATGCTCCGGCATAGCGAGTGCGCGAGTGCGAGGGAGGAGCTTCGAAACCGCGATGAAAATCGCCACGAGCGAATTCATCCACGGCACGCCAGAGACCACCGCCACCACGATAATGCCGCTCGACATGAGCATCGAGGGCATCATCGCTCGGAGGACCGAGGCGCCACCTTCCGTGAGGCCAGGAATGGTCACCATGCCTCGAAGAAAAATCGCGTGAACGTTCGACACGACCATCACTCGACCCATGACTTCAAGAAGCATCGCGGCGAGGCTCGCCGCAGCCATCGATCGGACAACGGCGCGACAAAAGAGAGCAGTGCGGTGCGGCACAAGCACCATTCAAATCACCACTCGACCGATAAGACGAAAGCTGGCGGAAGCTCGCATTCAGGGCGTCGCCACCACCATGAGGCCTGAGCGGACGCTCCTTTTCTTCGGATGAGTCGCTAGGCCGAACATTACGGATTTCGGCAGAGATCGGCCGCAACTGCCGAATGCTCTTTGGTGCGCGCTTAAGCTAAGTGACGCGCGGTCGCTGAAGTGCGCCGGCGGGCTTTGCGCCATTTTTCGCGGCGCAAGCGAAGTGCGCGCAAAAAAACAGGGGGTTTTTCATCGATGGCCAGCAAAGCTGAGCCGGCAAAGGTGCCGGTGCGCGGTCGTGGGTTCATGGCGGACCAGGCGTTTTTCGCGCGTTATTCGATTTTCATCGCGACGTTCATCATCGCGAGCTTCGCTCAGTTCTCGCTACGCGGGTTGGTCGACATACGTGCCGTGCCACCGATCGTGCACGCCCACGCCGCGATCATGGTGAGCTGGCTCGCTTTATTCGTCATCCAGAACCAGCTTGTTCATCGTGGTGAGCTCGCAATCCATCGAAAGCTCGGCTGGCTGTCGGCAGCGGTTGTTGCTGCCGTTGCCGTTCTTGGATGCGCCGTCGGGTATGAGGCGCTTCGCCAGCACATGGTACCGCCCTTCTTCACCTCGAGCTATTTCCTGGCACTTACCGCGATCGAGGCATCGGTCTTTGCATTCGTCGTGGGCTGGGCAGTCGCGCTTAGACGGCGGACCGAATGGCACCGCCGCATGATGTTCGCCGCAACCTTCCTCCTCCTTGAACCGGCGCTCGGAAGGCTGCTGCCGATGCCTCTGTTGGGCGGTTATGGAGAGTGGGTTGCACTGGTCGTGCAGCTCGGCTTCGTCGCGAGGCTCGCAATGCATGACCGAAAAGTGCTTGGATCGATGCACCCAGCGACCTTCTGTGCCGCTGCGATCCTTGTTGCCGTGCATTGCGCAGTATCGCTCGTCGCCACACTGCCGCCCGTGATTTCAATTGCGAGCGCAATTGCCGGAGCTTGAGCTTAGTCATTGCACAAAGGCGGCAGCCGGGCTGTAATGACCGCGCTGGCGTTTTTGAGTGAGGGGGAGTGATGAGGCTCTGGTCGTCTGCGTTTCTCGCGATAATGGTCGCCGGCGTGGCTGCCGCAGCACCGGTACTTGCGCCTCCACCGGCACAGCTCGGAGCCGATGTCGCGACTTATGTCCACATTCCCGCGGGCGAGATCGCGATCACGCATTTACGGATCATTGACGGCACAGGAGCCGCACCGCTCGAAAACGCGACCTTGCTCATCGACCAGGCAAGGATTGGTGCCGTGCTGCCCGCTGGTGCTGAAGTCCCGAGCGGCTATCGCATCATCGACGGTACAGGCGAGACCGCTCTTCCCGGTATCGTCGGAATGCACGATCACATGTTCTATATCGCGCGGCCAAACCTTGACGCGAGCGGGCATGCCGAGGATCCGCTCGACGTCCCCCAGATGACGTTCAGTGCTCCGCGTCTCTACCTTGCAAGCGGCGTCACGACGATGCGCACCACTGGAAGTGTCGAGCCCTATACCGATCTCAACGTCAAGGCGGCGATCGACAGTGGCAAGCTCATTGGCCCCCACATGGATGTCACGGGACCGTACCTCGAAGGAGAGGGAAGTCCTTTCATCCAGATGCACCCGCTGCGCGACGCTGATGACGCGCGGCGCACGGTTGCATTCTGGGCCGAGCAGGGCGCGACCTCATTCAAGGCGTACATGAACATCACGCGCGCGGAGCTTAAGGCTGCGATCGACGAGGCGCATCGTCACGGTCTCAAGATCACCGGCCACCTATGCTCGGTCACTTATCCCGAAGCGGCATCGCTCGGGATCGACGATCTCGAGCATGGGTTTTTTGTGAACACTGAGCTTGATCCGGGTAAGCAGCCTGATGTTTGTCCGCCAACGGTGGGCACGCCGACACTCGTTGCAATGAAACCGGGAAGCCCGCAGGCAAACGCGCTCATTGGGCTTCTTGTTCGTCGTCATGTCGCGGTCACGTCGACCTTGCCGGTCTTCGAGCAGAGCCTTGCGTTGCACGCGCCGCTACAGCCGCGGGCGATGGCGGTGCTGACGCCGCAGGCACGGGAGGACTATCTTTACCTTCGAAACCTCGCCGCGACGCGCGGGAGCAGTCCACGTGGCCAGGCGTTCGCCGAGGCGTACAA
>DASRBJ010000370.1:0-10125 GCA_035653695.1 Sphingomicrobium sp. | reverse complement strand
TGCTCGAGCGCAGAAAGCGTGTCGGCGACATTCTGAAATGCCGTGAGGACCGTTCCCCTATATTGCTCGGCTGCCTGCCGGTAGGCGGCGCGTGCGCCACGCTGCTGGTGAAGGAGCGTTCCTCCATCGAAAATGGGGGCGAGGAGTGCGGCGCCGATGTTCCAAAAGCCGGTGCCCGGCCCAAACACCTGGCTGATCGCGAGCGCGTTGCTCCCGGCGTTCGCGCTCAGGGTTATATTGGGGAGGCGGTTGGCCGTGGCAACGCCGATTTGCGCGCTTGCCGAGTGCATGTTCGCCTCCGCCTGGAGAACATCGGGTCGCTGCTCGACGAGCGCCGATGGCAGGCTCAGTGGGAGATCGGCAGGAAGCGTCAGGCTCGCGAGCGTCAATGTCTGCTGCGGCACCTGCGAAGGGAAACGGCCAGTCAAGACGCCGATCAGATGCTCCTGCTGCTCGCGCTGCTTGATGAGGGGAGGCAGACTTGCCTCGAGTTGCTCGAGCTGTGCTTCCTGCGCTGCAACGTCAGGACCCGCCGCATAGCCCTTTGCTTGTTGATATTTGAGGAGGCTCAGCATCTCGCGATCGATCCCGATTAGGGCATTGGTGGTCGCGATCTGATCATTGAGCGATGCTTCCTGGATGACGGCGGCCGCGACGTTCGCGCTGAGCGTGATGTCGACCGCGATCATCTGGTAGCGGCTCGCCTGTTCCTGGGCAGCGGCCGATTCAACAGTTCGCTTTGTCAATCCGAACACGTCCGGCGTATAGGCAACGCTGAGCTGGGGAGTGATCAGGGTATAGAGGAATGCGTTGTTGCTCGGGACCGGCGCAAGAGTTCCGGACGGGTCCTTCTCACGTGTGACACTCAGCCCGGCGCTGACCTTGGGCGCATAAGCGCCATGCTGTGCGAGCGTATTCTCGTGCGCAACGAGCAATGCCGCTTCGGCAGCCTTCAAGTCAGCGTTGTGCGCAAGCGCTTCTTTGATGAGCGAATCCAGTTCCTGGGAGCGAAAGAGCGTCCACCACTCGGCTGGAATGTCGGCACCACGAATGAAGCGTTGCCCTTCGCCGCCGTGCACGCCGGCCGTTGCGACTGTGGTTGCCGCTGGCTCCGGCGTATAGCTCGAAACCGAAGGCGCCGCTGGCGGCTTGAAGTTTGGACCGACAACGCAGCTACAAAGGCACAGGGGCAGCGCAAGCCACAGCGACGAAAGCTGGGATCGATACACGCTATTCACGCTCCGTGCGCGAGCTGCCGCCGCGACGGTTCCGCAGGCCGTTCGATGAAAAGAGAGACAATATCACATTACTGACCTAACCGGGCGCGGCTTCCAAGGAAAAGTTCCTCGAGGCAAATTACATCGAATTAATGATAAGTTACCTCGTGGTCTCCGGGGCGCGGTTACTGGAGCAGGGTAGTGCTGAACGCGCGATTGACGAAAGTTAGGTAAGTGGTCGCGGCGGTGCAAAAGACGCAATGCTAGGAGGTTGACCTTGCTGAAGCGCACATTGCTTCGACGCTGATCGAAGCATCGGCGAGCGTGATCGTGTTTCAGTAAAATCCGAGGGAGTTTGGAAAATGGTCAACACAGCCGCTGTTGCGCGCATTGGATCGCTGCTTGGTGATCCGGCGCGCGCAAACATGATGATCGCACTGCTCGACGGCCACGAATGGATGGCAAGTGAGCTCGCCATGGTGGCCGGAATTAGTGCGCAAACCGCGAGCACGCACCTTGCAAAGCTTACCGACGCGAACATGATTACCGTCGAGAAGCGCGGGCGCGAACGCTATCATCGCCTGAGTTCGAGCGACGTTGCACGACTCGTCGAGCAGATGCACGTCATCGGCGCTGCCATCCCAGCTCGCTCACCGAACGCAGGGCCGCGGGACGGCGCCTTGCGCGAACTTCGCTCCTGCTATGATCATCTTGCCGGGCGGATCGCCGTCGATGTGAGCGCACGCTTGATCGAAGACGCATCAGCCGAGACGACCCGGCTGAAGCCCGAGGCGTTTCCGCTTTTGGAGAGGCTCGGGATTGAGTTCGACAAGCTCGCTCAAGGTCGGCGAGTTGTTTGCCGAACCTGTCTCGACTGGAGCGAGAAGAAGCCGCACATGGCCGGCGCACTCGGAGCAGCGCTCCTCGAGAGGTTCGATGCACTTTCCTGGGTGAAGCGACAAGCGTCGACCAGAGCGCTAGTGCTTACCGCGACGGGAGAACGTGGCCTTTCTGACGTCTTCGGTGTTTCATCGGTTCGAACGGGAGCAAGGCAGCGCCAACACTGACCTATGCAAAAAGAACGCAACGGCACTCAAGTTCGATCGTTTCGCGGCGCATGGATGGCAAAATTCATGACGAGCCAAGCTCGGTCGCGTCGGACCATGGGACGGTCGTAGTCGATGGCCCCGATGCTGTTGCGGTAACTCTAACGCCCGATGCTGCCGAAGAAACAGGCGAGCGCCTGATCAGCAGCGCGATTGAGGCGGCTGCTTACAGGCACCGTGACGAGGCGGCGACCAAGCGCGATGCGTCGGCCTCGGACGAGCTTTCAAACGAGGCTTCGAAATAGCAGGTCGGTTCACTCGTTCGTCGTTCCGACGCGTTGGTTCGAGCGTCTTTTCGGTTGTCATAAGGATGGTGCGCAGCGCGGACGCGCGCGAGCTTGGTTCACACAGGGTAACCGTTCGGATGTCCAAATTCGTTCGCGAACGCGTAGCACTAGTTCATTCTAGTACGGGACTTGAATGACGCGCATCACTCTCCATCTAACCTAAGTTATTGAGATTCTGAGGAGAGTTGTTGTGGTCGCGCGCTCTATTCCAACCGAGGGTCTGTTCGAGTTCATCAAGTCAACGGCACCCTCGTCCGACGCTGCACTTCAGCGGCTCCAGACGGTGGCAAATCTCCTCGATTCCGCCTTTGTCATTCCCGGTACGAAGCAGCGCGTCGGCATCGATGCGCTGATCGGGCTCATCCCCGGTCTTGGCGACATCGCGACGACCCTTCTGTCGAGCTATATCGTGTGGGAGGCGCGCAATCTCGGCGTCTCGAAGTTCGCGCTTGGGCGAATGCTAACGAACCTCGCAATACATGCATCGGTCGGCTCGATCCCGCTGGTTGGAGATATCTTTGATGCGTTCTTCCGCGTGAACCAACGCAACATGCGGATCCTTCGCAATCAGCTCGAGCGAAAGCAGAGGAATAGTCTCGCCGCGGCTTGATCAGGATAGCTCGACGCGATCTTTGCTCGTTCGATCTTATTGCCGGTCATTGTCGACGCGATCGTAGTCCGCCTGGATATCTGAAGGCGGGTCTTCACTGCCAGCTTCCGGCAGGACGACATTCCTCGCTTGTGCCCAGCGCTGAAGCCAGTCGATGCCGTCCTTTCCGACGTAGGTATCGGGCAAGCGATAGACGGGATCTTCGAGAGCGGTCTCGAGGCTGACCGGCCTCAGCCCCGCTCTCTTGAGAATCTTCAACAGGTCGTCGAGCGTGTCGGCATTGAGGCGTGTGCAGTGAAGCAGCATCACATGCCGGATGTCGCGCCCGAACAGAGCGCGAGCGCTCGCCTGGGCCCAGGCGACGCGCGTTGCCGAGTAGGCGAGATATTCTGCCCTGATGTGCTGCTGCTGAGCCGGATCCTTTCGAGCAATGGCATCATCATAGGGTTCGGCAAACTCCCAATCGTCGGCATCGATCGTAACTGGTGCCATCCGGTACCCGTGCGTTGTAAGCCAGTTTTCGACTTCGTCCTTCGTTGCGGCAGTACTTCCCGTTTCAAGATAGGGAGCACGAAAGTAGCCGAGGTGTTTGCCATGCCTTTCGAGAATGGCATTGGTGACCGGTTCGCCCTTGGCGATGTCGGCAATATAGGCGTGCGCCCCAACATCATTGAGCGATTGGTGCGAAAAGCTGTGGTTGCCAAGCTCCATGCCGTCCTTCACCCACGCCTCTAGGTTGGCAATCTGATGCGCTTTCACGAGGTCATCGATCTTGCTTTCGTTGACGAACCCAATCGCGGGCACGTGATGGCGCCGAAGCTTGCGCAGGATCGTAGCATTCAAATAATCGACGTACGGTTGGTCAGGAAGGATCGTCAGTGCCGGTAGGTCGTCAAAGGTAAGGGCGACCTCGCCGGTGGCAGCGCCCACCCGGACGGGGCTCAGAAAGAACATTAGTAGGAAGAAGCAACAAAGGAGCCTCCCGCCGAGGCTTTGATATACGCTGACCATCGTCCATCAAGTAACACAGTCGGTGCGTCGCGGTTGCTTCGAGATTGGAGCGCGGGCGGCAAACCGGCACGCGCCGCGCTCCAGTAGCTGAGGTCTTACTTCGCCCCCGGTGTTCCGCACTTGGCAAACTTGCCCTTGGCGTCACGGCAGCGCTTCGTTGTGTTCGTCGTTTTCTCAGCAACGGCCACGGAGGATTTCGCGACGGACTTCGCAACCGGCGCAGGGCACTTGATGAACTTGCCTTTGGTATCCCGGCATTGAACCGACTTCGTCGCGGCAGCTTTCGTTGGAGCCGATTTCGTCGCCGCCGTCGCGCTCGTTGCAAACGCGAGAACGGCGAAGGCAGTTAGAACTGTCCGCATCATGTCTTCCTCTCCTGTTGATGCCTCTTCGGGCACTGTCTGAACGGCACATCTCCAACAACAGTTGCGTTGCTCACGAGCTATTCATCGCAACGCTACTTATTGTTCAGCTGCATCCGCCGACGCTTCTTACCCACTCGCGATTGCCTGGCAAAGGATCGTCCGGTGCGCACCGGCCAGGACGAGTGCATTCAGCCGCAGCGTTGCCATCAATCGCCTTCCGCTTGCGGCATGAAAAATCCGGCCCCTGAACAGGTCAGGGGCCGGTCTCAGGAGGTCGGGGGGGCTTTTAGGCGATCTGGGCGAGAACTGGTCTCTGGCGGCGACGCAGAGCAAAGCCCATGCCGCCGAACCCGAGAAGCATCATCATCCAGGTTTTCGCTTCGGGAACGGGCGCCTGGACGTTGATCGTGCCGGAATATGAGCCCGTCGGGCCGATAAGGTTGCCGACAACCTCGATCGAGTGCGTTCCGACGTCGAGCAGGACTGGACTTAGAAGCGCCCATGTTTCGGGAGCTGGATCGGTCGAGGTCTTCGAAAATGAGTAAGTACCATCGAGGACGACGCTGGTGAAATTGATGTTCTGCGACTTGTTCAACAATAAGGTGCTGACCTGCGCATCCGTCACGCCAGCGCTGCCGGCAATGCTGAACGTGTATGTATCGTCGAAGGAGGTTGGACCCGAGTCGACGTCCGCTCCAAAGAATGCGGAGTCGGGCGGCGTGAGAGCGTTGGGCGTCGGCTGCTGAAGCGTGCTGCTCGCATTCGCAGCGGTCGCTGCACCTACAAGCGCCATTGCAGCAGTGGCTGCGAGTACCAGTTTACGCATGCTTACCTCCTCTTAACTTTCGACAGTGATCGAACGTTAGGGAGCTCCTTCTTGCATCGAAAGGCGCCGGACCCGAGGTGTGCCGCAACGGAACAGACCTTTTAGAGGTGCTTGGGGCGCATTGACGAAACGAGCTGGTCACCGACCTGAAAGGGATGACTCACGACAGCAAACTTGCGCGGTCGGCAAAGCACGTCGAACCCGTGTAAAGCGACGCTTCGGTGTGCCCGTGAAGCGCGTACGCATTCGCCAGAGCAGCACGCAGAGGTCGGTGACTATTTCGCTGCTCAATTAGAAAATGAGCTTAGAATTCGTCCTTCAGTGTGTCGATTGCGTGCTGAATCCTTGCTCCAGTCACCGAAGCAGAATTCAAGGAGTCGATGATTTCGAGTGCGCGCTCAAGATAGGCGAGCGCCTTTTGCGCTTGCGCGGAACGCTCGCAAGAGTCTGAGTTACAACGAGTCACGGCGGATTCCCTGTGAGTTTGCAAAAACGCTCCCCCACGAGCGACGCGAGGCGAAAGGCGGATTTCGCGCTCACGTCCAGAGGCTAGGTGCTGCCTGTCCCGCGTTGGTACGCACCCGGTAAAAGCACTGGACACGCGCGCATTTCTCGCTCGCGCAGCGATCACTCTCTGATCCCCGAGCGGGCTTCGCAATCGTACATTCAAGTTACTCCGTCCGAATAGATTTTGGATGTGATCGAAGAACTCGTACTTCTCCTCCGTCATGGCCGTGACGTAAAAAGAAGGAGAAAGTCATGAACCGTGAACGTGAGAATGAAGACCTGATTGAACTCGGCGCCGTCACTGTCGAGACGAAGGGGCCGACCGTCGGACGAGACGACAACCAGGCCGGGCTCATCCCTTTTGCAGGAATCAGCGAAGAGTAACATGAAGAACGCGTGCGCCCGTCTTCATCGCGGGCGCACGCTTCAGCACCAAAGACAATTTTTGGCTTCCGAGCTTTGCGCGCGTCCCGCCGCGAGAGCATCCAAAGAGGGCGCTTCTTGCAGGACCCCGATCGAACATTCGCACTACGGAAAGCTTATAAGTTTCTTATAGTGCGCTCGTCGCCGCACTCTTCTGCGACCACGGCAACATGCGTGGCAAAGGAGAAGCAGCGATGAACAAGAATAAGTCACATGAAGACCTTGTGGAGCTCGGTTGCGTGAGCACGGAGACCAAGGGTGCTTCGGTCGGCATGGACGATCATCAGTCCGGCCTCTACCCGCAGACCGGTCTCGGCGACGAGTGACGTTAGACGCGTGCGCCCGCTCCAATCGGGCGCACGCTTGTCCAGCGACCCAGTCATGCCTCTTCGGCTTCGCGACAATCTTTGCTGGTGCAATTGCGACGGGCGCATCGTCTTTCTCGACATCGCCCTCGATCGCTATTTCTGCCTCGGTGAAGAAGCTAATCTTGCGTTCCTGCGGTTCGCTTCTGGAACAATGGACACTGGCGACGCCGCGAAGCTCGAGCCGCTGGTCGCACGTGGCGTGCTTATCGACGCGCTCGGTCCGCGTTTGCCCAACCCGCCATTAATCGATTCTCCGGAGAAGGATTACCTGCCCGAGCCACTTCGCCGAGCACGGTTGCGCTCGGTTGTGCGAGCGCTGGCTTCTGAACTCCGTTCGGCCTTCATGCTTCGCACCATGGCCTTTCAAAAGGTCATCGACCGTGCTCGCCAGCGTCCGCCGCACGTGTGTGCAGATCTGACAATGAGCAACGAATGCGTTCACGAAATCGTCGCGGGCGCTCGAGCGGCCTCGTTCATCCTGCGGAGCCATGACCGGTGCCTTGTCCGCGCTCTTGCTGTCCACCGCGTCTGCAAAAGCAACGGCATCAGAGCGAAACTTGTCCTTGGCGTGATTGCGCATCCGTTCACCGCGCATTGTTGGGTGCAACTCGGAAGCGCCGTTCTGGTCGGCGGTTATGAGCAGGCGCGGCTCTATACACCCATACTCGTCGTCGAATGAGCCAGCGTTATCTTCTTGCGATTGCCGATCGCCCGCGAAGCTTGGATGTGCTGGCGCAACTTTCTAGTTTCGGCTTGGACATGCTTTTCTCGAGTGATCGAGTCCTCGTGCTGGGCACTCGGCTCCGGTGCATGTCAGTCGGTGAGACCGGCTGCATCCTTGGCACCGTCTTTCACCGACACGGACCTTCAAGGCCTGTTGACGCGCTGAGTGTCTCCGAAGTCTCCGACCTGACCTCGAATGATCGATATCTGGAGCGGTTTTGGGGCGGATATATCGCGATAGCTACGAATGGCCGTTCGACGAGAGTCATGCGCGACCCCTCCGGAACCTTCCCGTGCTACTACGGGCGTGTCCGTGATGTGGCGCTCTTCGCGTCCGATGCAGAGCTACTCGAGCTGACCGGTGTTTCCGTCGAGATTGATCCCGAAGAAGTAGGCCGTCAGCTCTATCGCGCGTTCGTACCGTCGTCAGCAACCGCGCTCCGGGGGATCAGCGAATTGCTGGCGGGGTCTTCGGTCAGTATTTCGGATGATTTCGCGATTGGGCCCCAGGAGCCGTGCTGGTCGCCCTGGGACTACGTCAACGAGCCGAACGTGGAGCGCGAGGAAACCGCCGAGCGCCTCGCGCGAATTGTCCGGCATTGCGTTGCTGCATGGGCCGTGGGGCGAGGTCGGCTGCTCCTCAGCGTTTCCGGAGGACTCGATTCGTCAATCATCGCCGCATGTCTTGCAAGATCCGCGGCGGACACGGTTTGCCTCACGATGTTCTCCGAGGATCCGGCTGGTGACGAGCGTCCCTTTGCTCGCGCGCTCTGCTCGCATCTAGGTATCAGATTGATCGAACGTCCCTACCGGCTCGAGGATGTCGACATCGCGCAAGCGTTAGCGCCCCATCTGCCGCGGCCTCGGGACCGAACCCAGGCGAACGCGTACGAGCGCGTCCATGTGGATGTCGCGAAGGACGTCGGTGCGGACACGTTCGTGACCGGGAATGGCGGCGATAATGTATTTGGCTATTCGCAGTCCGCTGCGCCGATTGCTGACCGGTTCCTCGCGCACGGAATTGACCGGCAACTGTTCAGCTCATTGCGCGACGTCTGCGAGCAGACTGGTTGCAGCATAGTCGACGCGCTGCGCCACGCGTTGCGTCTGGTGCGCTGCTCACCAGCGCATCAGGTCCGCCCCAACACTCTTTTTCTTGCTCCTGACTTTGTCGCGCGACTTGGCAGCGCCGAGCTCCGACATGCGTGGCTCGAGGCACCTGCCGATGCGCTCCCCGGGAAAGCGGCGCACATCGCAACGATACTTCGGGTACAGCCGAATATCGAAGCGAGCCGAGGTTATCATCTGCCTGTTCTCAGTCCATTGCTGTCGCAGCCTATCGTGGAAACGTGCCTTCGAGTTCCAAGCTGGGAATGGCGGGCCGGAGGTCGCGATCGTTCGTTGGCTCGGCGCGCTTTTGAAGACGATCTACCTGCGGCTCTCATCAACCGGCGGGTGAAGGGGACACCGAGCCGGTTTGCGGCGCGCCTGCTCGATCACGTTCGGCGTCGCATCCGTGAGCGGTTGCTTGGCGGACGACTGGCTTCGGCGGGGATCATCGATGCGCTCGCCGTTGAGCAGGTGCTTGTCGGCGACCGACCGGTCGGAGATCTCGAGCGCGTTCGTATTCTCGAATTGGTCAACGCCGAAGCCTGGTTGGATCACTGGGCTGCTCGCCGAAAGCCTGCCGAAGCGGTTGAAACGCACATCAAATCGGATGGGCATGACCGGCCTCGCGCTTCAGGCGATCCCATTCCTTGAGTTCTGGTTGCCGGTCGCGTGCGCTCGAGCGAATTCCAAGCAGCCAATAATCGAACCAGTCAAGGGATCGTCGGTAGGTAGCCAGCCGATGCGCGGGTTGCCATCGTCCATGCAATTCGTCTGGATAGACGAACATGTCGATGGGGACGCCGGCCTCGCGAAGAGCGGTATAGGTCTCGAGCGCCCCGAGAAATTCCTCCTCCGACGCATTGACGAGGATCGGTGTTGAAATTTGGCGGGCGTTTAGCTCAAGCGCCATGTCCTTCCAGAACGCGTCATTGCGCTCGAGTATTCCCGGGTAGCCTTCCGCAAGGAAGTGCTGCGCAGCGCCTGGTCCGACGCGCGCGATAAAGCCCGGGTCCCAACAACAGCTGCTCATTGCGGCTGCCGCGAATAGGGAGCCGTGATTGAGTTCCCACTCGACGGTACTCGACCCATCGCTGAGACCCGTGATGCCGAGGCGCTTTGGATCGGCAATCCCTCGCTTAACGAGGAGTTGAATGCCGGCTTCGAGCGCAGACTGGATGTTGCGGCGGCCCGCGAACTTCTCAAGATCGAGGTGGCCAGCCTCTTCGTAATTCTTGGCGCCAAGCTTTTCGGCGGGAAAGTGCGGCGCGCTAAAGCTTAGCACCGCATAGCCGCGATTAGCGAAAGCCTGGATTGGGTATTCATCGTCAGTGCCACCACGGAGAAATCCGCGCGTATCATATTGGACGACGATCAGCGGGTATCTCGTTCCCGGTCTATAGCCGACGGGCAGGACGAGATCGCCGACGGTCTCTACACCATTCGCGCTTCGCCAGTGCAGCCGCTCAACCTGTGCGAGGGTAAGGCTCCGAAACTCGGGGTTTAGCTCGAACAAGGTCGTGCTTTTGCCACTTTCAGGATCAAGTCGGATGAGCGTGCCGGGATCAAGCGATG
>DASRBJ010000369.1:0-2428 GCA_035653695.1 Sphingomicrobium sp. | reverse complement strand
TACCAGGCCGAGCATGAGAACCAGCGACGTTGGCTGAGCCTCGACTTATTGACCGGACGCGTGACACCTGACCACGGCTTCTACAAGCGGTTATGCGACGCCGGCGCGAGCAGGGAAGCGCTTGATCGCCTCGCGGCAGGACTTGGCGCTCCGGACCTGATCGGCATCAACCATTATCTCACGAGCGAGCGATTCCTTGACCACCGAATCAACCGGTACCCACGGATCGAACCCGGCACGAACGGCATCGACCGATATGTCGATCTTGAAGCAGTTCGGATGTCGCATCTCAGACACGAGGTAGGACCCGCGAAGCGCCTACGGGAAGCCTGGGATCGCTACCAGCTCCCAATGGTCGTTTCCGAAGTGCATCATGGATGCACGCGCGAGGAGCAGGTTCGTTGGCTTCTCGACGTCTGGAACGCCGTTGAGCGTGAGCGTTCGCAAGGAGTTGATATTCGCGCAGTGACGCTGTGGGCTATGTTCGGCGCTGTCGACTGGAGGTCACTGCTCACCCGCGGCGACGGCTGTTACGATGTCGGCGCATTCGACACCCGTTCGGAGGAGCCGCGCGCTACGCTCGTTGCGAAAGCCGCCCGTCGGCTCGGTCGAGGAGAGCGCTTCGACCACCCTGTTCTCGACCTTCCGGGCTGGTGGCGTCGTCCCGGGCGCTGTCATGGTCGACCAAGTTACGACACTCTTCCTGCGCGTCGTGGCAGCGCGCGACCAATTCTTATCACGGGTGCAACGGGTACTCTCGGCCAGGCTTTCGCGCGGATTTGCGCACATCGCGGGCTTGCCTACGTTCTCACTTCTCGCGCCGAACTCGACATCACCGCCGAAGATTCGATCGCGTCAGCAATCGCGCGCCACCGGCCTTGGGCCGTCATCAATGCCGCGGGGTTTGTGCGAACGTGGGAGGCAGATTCGAAATTGGACGAGTGCTTCTCGATCAACGCCATCGGGCCCGAGTTGCTCGGTCGCGCCTGCAAATCCGCGGGAATTCCGTTGGTGACTTTCTCGTCCGATCTCGTCTTCGACGGAAAGCTCGGTCGACCCTATGCTGAGGTCGATACGCCCGCGCCCGTGTCCGCCTATGGGCGGAGCAAGGCGGAAGCGGAGTCACGGCTTCTCGCGATCGACGCTGACGCATTGATCATCCGCACGAGCGCGTTCTTCGGCCCTTGGGACCGTTACAACTTCGTGTTCGATACGATTAAGCGGCTAAAGCGCGGCGAGGAGGTAGTGGCTAGCGACCGGACCTATGTGTCGCCCACCTACGTGCCGGACCTCGTTCATGCGACGCTCGACCTGCTCGTCGACGGCGAAACAGGCATCTGGCACCTTACGAACCAAGGCGCGATAAGTTGGCATCAGCTGGCGAAGGAAGCGGCCCTGACGGCACGGCTTGATCGAAAGCTCGTCAGGCTCGTGCGTGCTGCGGATGAGGAGGAGGCAGTCGATACGAGTCTAACCAGCAGTCGCGGCCTGCTGCTTCGCCCTCTCGATGAAGCATTGAACGATTTCGTGCAGTACAACGAAGCCCTGCAACTTCTGCAGTAGCACCCTTGGCACAATCTTCCTGCTGATGCTTTGAGCCTATCCAGGAGAGGGACGGCTGATGAGTCAGAATTGGCCAAAGCGACTGTGGCTGGTCCGCCACGGCCAAAGCCAGGGGAATGTCGCCCGGGATGCTGCGGATGAATCCGGTGCGCACGAGATCGATATCGACATGCGCGATGTTGACGTGCCGCTCTCAATCCTCGGTATCGAGCAGGCGCAGGCAGCCGGCCGTTGGTTCGCGGCTCTCCCGCGCGATGAGCGACCCGAAATCATCCTCTCATCGCCCTACGTCCGGGCGAAGCAAACCGCTGAGATCATCTGTAAGGAAGGCGCACTCGCGGGTGGGCCGGCGCGCACAATCATCGATGAGCGCTTGCGCGAGCGCGAGTTCGGCATTTTCGATCGATTAACGACGGCCGGAATTCGGCATCGCTTCCCCGAAGAGGCGGCGCATCGGCGACGCCTCGGCAAATTCTACCATCGGCCGCCGGGAGGCGAGAGCTGGGCAGACGTGATCCTTCGGCTCCGCTCCATGCTCAACACGATCAACCTTCATTATTGCGATCGGCGTGTTCTCGTCGTGTGTCATCAAGTGGTCGTGCTTTGCTTCAGGTACATATTGGAGGAACTCGACGAAGCTCAAATCCTAGACATCGACAAGCAGGCGGAAATCCTGAACTGTGGGATCGCCGCTTACGACTTTGAACTTGAGAGCAAGGGCGTCTGTGTCCCCGAACTCGCGCTGTGGAATCACGGCGCGCCGCTCGACGCCGACGGTGCGCCTAAGACGTCCGCTCCCGATGCAATGGCGGGGACGCGGTGAATCTGGTCGAATTAAGCCGCGCCGTCCTCTCGGAGCATCCCC
>DASRBJ010000368.1:0-3584 GCA_035653695.1 Sphingomicrobium sp. | reverse complement strand
CCCTGGCGTTCGAGATCCACCGGGAACTCTCGGGCGACAAGCGCTGGAAGCTCTTCCGTGACGTAGCTCCACATCCGGAAGTTTCTGGACCAGGGCTCTTGCGTCGCGTCGACGTAGAAGCCGGCACCCTTCCCAAAATCGTAGCCATTAGCATCGGGCACGTCGTCCCCGCGCGGGCTCGTATCGGGTGCGACAAAGGCAAGGCCGAGATCGGCACAGCTTGCGCGATATTCCCCCTTCTCGGTCACGTTCGCAGACGTGCAAGTCAGGCCTGAAAGATACCATAAGACGGGTGCTCGCCGCGCTTGCTCCGTGTGCGGCGGCAGGAACATCGAGAAGGTCATTTCTGTCGACGTCGCGGTCGATTGGTGCCGAACAACCAATTGTCGACCGCCCCAGCTCTTGTTCTCCGAAACAATTTCCAACATTAGTGCGGCGGCCGAAAGAGACCGCAAAGCTTGTTGCCGTCCGGATCGCGAAGATAGGCAAGATAGAGCTTGCCGAACGCATTCTCGCGATACCCGGGCGGCTCTTCGATCGGCGATCCGCCGGCTTTCACGCCGCGTTCATGCCACGCGTCGACCTCTTGTGGGTTTTCGAAGTTGAACCCGATTGTCCCACCATTGGCGCTCGTAGCCGGTTCTCCATTGATCGGCCGCGACACCATGAAGACGGCGCCCTTGCGCCGATAGATGAGGCGCCCCTTGTCGTCCTTTCTGGCCTCCTCCTCGAATAATCGGTCGTAGAACTGCCGCGAACGCTCGATGTCATTCGAACCGACCATCACATGACTGAACATGGGCCTCCTCGCTCCTAATAAATGACGACCGAGCGAATGCTTTCACCCGCGTGCATGAGGTCGAACCCTCGATTGATCTCGTCGAGCTGCAGACGGTGCGTGATCATCGGATCAATCGCAATTCTCCCATCCATATACCAATCGACGATCCTCGGCACGTCCGTGCGCCCCTTCGCACCACCGAAAGCTGTGCCGCGCCAGTTGCGGCCAGTCACCAGCTGGAACGGCCGCGTCGCAATCTCCTTGCCCGCCTCGGCAACGCCAATGATGATGCTCGTGCCCCAGCCACGATGACAACATTCAAGAGCAGTCCGCATCACCTCCGTATTTCCAGTCGCATCGAACGTGTAATCGGCGCCCCCGTCGGTAATCTCGATCACCTTGCCGACGATCTCGTCACGAGCCATGCCGCTTGTGTTCAGGAAGTCCGTCATCCCGAATTTGCGACCCCATTCCTCGCGCGCAGGGTTGATGTCCACACCAACGATCTTGTTCGCGCCGACCAGCCTTGCGCCCTGAATGACATTGAGACCGATGCCGCCAAGGCCGAATACAACAACGTTGCTGCCCGGCTCGACCTTAGCGGTCTTGACAACGGCACCGACGCCGGTCGTCACGCCGCACCCAATGTAGCAGCTCGTGTCGAACGGGGCGTCTTCGCGGATCCTTGCGACGGCGATTTCAGGGAGAACCGTGAAGTTGGAGAAAGTCGAGCAGCCCATATAATGGTAGATTGTCTCGCCGCGGTAACTAAACCGGCTCGTCCCGTCCGGCATCAGGCCCTTTCCTTGCGTGGCACGAATGGCGGTGCACAGGTTGGTCTTGCCGCTGAGGCATGACTTACATTGGCGGCATTCGGGCGTGTACAGCGGAATGACATGGTCGCCCGGCCGGACGCTGGTGACCCCCGCACCGATCTCTCGCACGACACCTGCGCCTTCGTGCCCAAGGATCGAGGGGAAGATCCCCTCGCTGTCGAAGCCGTCGAGGGTATAGGCATCGGTATGGCAGATGCCCGTCGCCATAATCTCGACGAGTACTTCGCCTTGCTTCGGTCCGTCGAGATCGACTTCGACGATCTCAAGCGGCTGCTTGGGCGCAAAGGCAACGGCCGCACGAGTCTTCATTTTATTGCTCTCCGATTCAGTGTGGTTCGCCTATGCCCTGAGGAAGCGTCGTATCCAACCGGCAACACGCTCACTGTCATTGGGCGCGTCAAGTGATGCAATCGCTGCGCCGGGATCGGGAATCCGGTCGTACCGTTGATCGATCAGCGCTTTTGCAAAAGCCGGCGAGAATTCCGGGTGAAACTGAAACGAAATCGCCGGTCGATCCGTCCACTGCAGCGCAGCAAAAGGCGTGAAATCGGAAGCTGCGACCACGTCCGTATTGGGTGGCTGGATGACGACCTGGTCTTGGTGCGACGCGGGGATCGCGATTTCATCCGCGTCGTCAATCCATGGCTCGCCGCGCAAGACGCGGTAGCGGTGCAAGCCGGCACCCCAGCCCTTGGTCGACTTCTCGACGCGACCACCTAGCGCTTGCGCCATTACCTGGTGGCCAAAGCATATCCCGACGAGCTTTTTATCACCGCTCGAGCGAATGAACTCCATGAGCGGATCGATCCATGGCAGCTCCTCGTACACTCCCGCCGGTGATCCTGTGATGAGGTATGCATCGCGGCCGCTCGAACAACTCGGCAATTCGCCTGCTTCCACCTCATAGCGTTCAACGTCGAAGCCGTCGCCCAGCATCCGTTCGAACATGTCGGCATAATCGCCATAGTCGACCGCGAGTGGCTTAGGCGGGCGGCCGGTTTCGAGGATGCCAATCTTCATGCTTCGGCGCCTTGCCACCTACGAGCGCTTCCGCCAAGCAGGAGTCGAGGGGTGTGGAATGATGACAGACTCGCCGCTTGCGGGACGTCACGCGCTGATAACGGGTGGCGGAACCGGCATCGGCGCCGCAACTGCGAAACTTCTTGCGGCCGCCGGCGCGAAGCTGTCCCTCCTCGGGCGGAGGATCGAACCCTTGCGGACGATTGCTGCAACTTGTGGGGGGATTGCGGTATCCTGCGATGTCACCGATCCCGACCAGGTTCGAGCGGCATTCGATCAAGCTCGCACTGCTAATGGGCCGATCGAATTGATGGTCGCCAATGCGGGAATAGCTCAGAGCGCACCGTTCCACAAAATGAAGCGCGAGAGTTGGAATGATGTCATCGGCACGAACCTTACCGCGGCTTTCGATTGCGCGCGGGAGGCAATCGCAGACCTCTTGGCGAGCGAAAGCGGCCGCCTCGTGTTCGTCGCCTCCGTCGCATCGTTGCGCGGCGTCCCTTACGCGGCCCACTATGCCGCTTCCAAACACGGGCTTTTGGGCCTGATGCGCAGTCTCGCGGCCGAGTATGCGAAAACGAGACTTACCGTGAATGCCGTCTGCCCGGGCTACGTCGATACGCCAATGACGGACCTGTCGGTCGCGCGCGTTTCGCAAATCACGGGCCGGAGCGAAGCCGACGCGCGGTCCGCCATCACAAGCATCAACGCGAGTGGCAGGCTCGTTGACCCACAGGCAATTGCCAACGTGATTGCCATGCTGTGCCTTCCGCTCAGCCGAGATATCAATGGCGCTGCAATCACGATTGATGGAGGAACGAGCGCATGACCTGGGACCCGGCAGCGTATCAGCCGAAACACTTCATCTGGGAGTTCCGTGACTGCGTTGCCACCGTTACCCTCAATCGTCCCGAGCGCAAGAACCCGCTGACGTTCCAGAGCTATGA
>DASRBJ010000367.1:0-2639 GCA_035653695.1 Sphingomicrobium sp. | reverse complement strand
TGACCGACAAGAATGAATGGGCGGCCGTGGTTTCGGCTCGAGAGATAATTTGCCCACGCCGCGGCGACGTCCCGATAAGCCAGCTCCGCGGCAGGAGTGATGTCGAACCCAGCCGAATAAGCAGCGACTGCGCTTACGGTCATCTGACGGTAAATCGGCACGAAGGTGCGGCAAACGCTTGAAAAACGGGCAAACTGGACGGCGGTCACTCCCTTTGCGTCCGCAACATCGAGCCCGCTATTAAGTCCCGGATCACGCGAAACCGTCGGATAGACGTAAAAGCAATCGAGCGGCGGGTCATTGGAGCGCGCACCCGAGATCTTGGACCCATAGCCGTTCGGACCGAGCGTAGTTGTCGGCAACGGTGCCGAGCAGACATCCGCGCGGCCGGGCAGACAGAGCCAGCTCGACTCGATCGAATAGTCTGGTGCCGGCGCTTGAGGTACGTCCGGATCAGCCGCCAGCGCGGTTCCAGCCGCGACGCTGAGGAACGCAGCGACGATCAAGCGGACCATTATTTCGAAGCTGCTCCTTGACCGAACAGACCTGGCTGACCTGCATCGGGCACTGGAAGACCCAGATGGACGTAGCCTCGACCATTGAGGCATCGACCTCTTGCCGTTCGCGCAATGAGCCCGAGCTGAATAAGATAGGGTTCAATCACTTCCTCGATCGTGTCGCGCGGCTCGGAAAGGCCCGCTGCGAGTGTCTCAACGCCCACCGGCCCACCGCCGTAAAGGTCCGCGATCATCATCAAGTAGCGCCGGTCCATGGCATCGAGGCCAAGGCCATCGATCTCCAGTCTTGAAAGTGCCCGATCCGCAAGACTGCAATCGATCACATGGGAACCAGAAGCATGGGCGAAGTCGCGGACTCGCCGAAGCAGTCGCCCCGCGATGCGCGGTGTCCCCCGTGACCGCCGGGCGATCTCGCGACCGCCATCCTCGCTAAGGTCGGCCCCAAGCAATCGAGCGGCACGACCAACGACTTGTTCGAGCTCTTCCACCGTATAGAAGTTGAGGCGCACCGGAATACCGAAACGATCACGCAGCGGAGTCGTGAGGAGACCCTGGCGCGTTGTTGCCCCAACGAGCGTGAAGCGTGGCAGCTCGATTCGCACCGATCGCGCAGACGGCCCTTCGCCAATCATGAGATCGAGCGCCCGATCTTCCATTGCCGGATAGAGCACTTCCTCGACCGAGGGGTTCAAGCGATGGATCTCATCGATAAATAGGACGTCACCATCTTCAAGGCTCGTCAGCAATGCCGCCAAGTCACCAGACTTCGCGATTACCGGCCCCGACGTCGCACGAAAGCCGACGCCCATTTCGCGTGCAAGGATGCCGGCGAGAGTCGTTTTGCCAAGCCCGGGCGGGCCGTGAAGCAAAACATGGTCGAGCGCCTCACCGCGACTCCTGGCAGCATTGACGAATACCCGAAGGTTCTCCCGTGCGGACTGTTGCCCAATAAACTCGTCGAGAGTTTTCGGACGGAGCGCCGCATCGGCGTCTTCCGACGTCCGTTCGGGAGTCGTGATACGAGCGGGATCTGCTGCCATTGCTGGCGTTGATTCGCAGATGGATCGCCTTAGGACAAGGAGCGACGGTGAGGCATTAAGGACCGCGTATGATCATTGACCGACGAAATTTGCTCGCGGGGGCCGCCGCGGCGATGGCGTCCGCGCCCGTTGTCGCCCAACGTTCGGCAAGCCAGGCGGGCTGGTATCGAAATGCCATTGTCGTGGACGGGCTCGGGGGCCTCAGCGATCCTTACGCGAAGCATGACGAACTTCGCCTGACGGACCGAGCGTGGGCCGAAACTCGAATGACCGGCATTACAGCAGTGCGCGATACGCTGCTCCCCGTCGGCAACCATGCCGACGGATGGGAGCAGTTCACCAGGAACCTCGGACTCTACCACGAGAAACTCGCCGCGAATTCGGATCGGCTGAAGCTGGTCGAACAAGCGAGCGACATCAGCAAGTGCAAACGCGAGGGGAAACTGGGAGTGATCCTTGGCACTCAGGACACCGCTATGGTCGGGCCGGCGCTGGATCGCCTTTCGCTGATGAAGAAGCAGGGGGTGCGGTGCATCCAGCTCACCTACAATCTCGCCAATTTGAGCGGCGACGGTTCAATAGAACCGCGGAACTCGGGTCTTTCTTCTCTTGGCCGCGACACCATTCGGCGAATCGAAGCCGAGAAGCTCTTGCTTGATCTTTCGCACGGTGGAGCGCGAACGATCGAGGAAGCGGTAGCTTTTGCCGCGCGGCCACTGACGATCAGCCATACTGGCTCTCGAGCAATCACGGATCACCCGCGCAACGTTTCGGACGCTGTCATCCGCGCCGTCTCGAGCAAAGGTGGCGTCGTCGGCATCTATTTCATGCCCTATCTTGCAAAGGACATGCACACCTCAGGAACGATGCTCGTCAACCATATTGAGCATATCGCCAATGTCGCTGGCGAAGATCACGTTTCCATCGGCACCGACGGGGGTGTGCTGCCCGTCCTCATCGATGCCGCCGCGGTCGAACATGCGCGCGAGGATTATCAGCAGCGCCACGCGGCTGGCATAGCGGCACCTGGCGAGGGACCCGACGTTTTTCCGCTTGTTCGTGACTACAACTCGATCGATAA
>DASRBJ010000366.1:0-2632 GCA_035653695.1 Sphingomicrobium sp. | reverse complement strand
TGACTGACTGGCGGACGCGCTCAACGAAGCTTTCGGGGTAGATGATGTTTGCCGGCTCGGTGACGAGCTCGCGCGTCAGGGACACACCTTCGGCAACTGGCGCCCAGCGCTCCTCGTAGCGCTGAGCGGCACCTGGAGGAGCGCCGACAATGACCAGCTCCTGGAGGCTAGGTTTCTGGTTGTCCTTGAGCTTGGTCCGGTAGCGATCATAGCGCCAGGAGCGAAGCGCGGCTCCAAGGGCGATGCGCGCTGCCGAATCCGAATCGTAACCAAGCGCGGTTGCATCGATGACCGCGGTCTTCTCGCCCGAAGTCTGCAACTTTGCAGCAACGGATCCGCCGATCTTTTCAGCAGCTTCAGCGGGTGCCGCCTTCGATCCTGCCCCAATGATCAACAGGCGCCTCGTCGTCCCCTGATCATCGAAGAAATGCTCGGCAGAGGTTCCGACTTCGCCGTCGAAACGCGTGCGATCGAGAGCAGCCGACACGCTCTGTTGGGCGGCCGCGAGCGAGTTGAGCGCCGACCGGTCCTTCCCAGCGACAGGAACTACCAGTGCGTAATCGCCGCTGGGCTTTCGATCGGCGAAACGAATTTGCATCTAAGATATCCTCGAAAAGACGAATGCTCGCCGCGCCCTTTAGGGTGCAAGTCAAACCTTGGCAAAGGAGCGGTGCAAGGTTTGACAGGCGATTGTCGGCACGCGCTCGAGGTGCGATAGGCACCCGCAACAAACGGTCACTCGAGGGCGGGCGGAGTAGAGTTGCGGGCGAAATTGGTCTGGTGGTCGGCGCTGCCACTGCTCTTGACGCTCCCCGCAGCCGCTTCTGCTGCGCAAGCGAGCGCGAGTGCGCCTGCGCCGCCCGGTCCGGTGCCGCCTGGTCCGGTGCCGCCTGCGGCACAGGAGGATCAGATCGTCACGTTCAGTGCCGACCAGGTTTCCTATGACAACGATACGGACATTGTAACTGCAAGCGGCGATGTCCGGATGAACCGTGAAGGCAATTATCTTGCCGCCGACCAGGTCATCTGGAATCGCAAGACCGGTCGAGTTCACGCGAGCGGCAACGTCGTCATGGTGACCCCGCAAGGCGACAAGGTCGTTGGTGACAATGTCGAGCTTACCGACACCATGCGCGACGGAACGGTCAGCAATCTGCTCGTCGTTCTCGAAAGCGGCGGACGCATCGCGGCGCAGCGCGGCAGCCGGGTCGACAATGTAAATATCTTCTACAACGCGATCTACTCGCCATGCCCGGTGACGAATGACCGCGGCTGCCCCAAGCGGCCGAGCTGGTCAATTACCGCGGCGCGAGTAATCGACGATCCCAAAAGCGATCGAATACGCTTTGAAGCTGGGCATTTTCAGCTCTTCGGGATCAACATCCCGCTCCTGCCCATTTTCAATGTCCCGCGCACCAACGAGGGAACGAGCGGCTGGCTGGTCCCCGAATTTGCCTTGTCGAGCCGCAATGGCTTCCAGTTGGCCGATCCCTATCACTGGCAAATCGCCAAGAATCGCGATCTCACGATAACGCCACACCTCTATACCAAGGTTCTGCCCGCAATCGCGCTCGACTATCGCGAGCTTAACAGCCTCGGCGCATTTCAGGTTGGCGGGTTCCTGACTTACGGCAGGATCGATAATTCGAGCCTCGTTCCGAACCCTGACACCAGTCGCAGCTTCCGCGGCTATTTCGATGCGAACGGACGCTGGCAGCTAAGCCCCGAGTGGAGCATCACGACCTCGCTCAGGATCGCAAGCGACAAGACCGTCACGCGCCGATACGACATCACCAACGATGATCGCCTGCGAAATGTCATCGAAGCTGAAAGGATCACTCCTGACAGCTATATCTCGATTTCCGGCTGGGCATTCCAGGGACTTCGCGCCGAGGATAACCAGAAACAAATTCCGATCGCTTTGCCCGTCATCGACGCGCATTGGCGCTTTGATGATATTGCGGGTGGCAAGCTCGAAATCCAGGGCAACAGCCTTGCGATCACTCGGATCGATGGTCAGGACACGCAGCGAGCATTTGCCAGCGTTCGATGGGATCTCCGCAGGCTCACCCCGTGGGGGCAGGAAGTTACGCTCACGGCCTACGGTCGAGGAGATCTATACCATACCGACGACGCGCAGGACACGGCGATCGACCTCTATAGCGGTACGAACGGGTGGCACACGCGGGCCATTGGTGCTCTTGCCGCCGACGTCAAATGGCCTTTCGTCGGACCGTTGCTGGGCGGCCTTCAGACGCTCGTTCCGCGCGTGCAAGTGGTTCTCACGCCGCCGACACCCAATCTCGACATTCCCAATGAAGATGCGCGCGCAATCGAGCTCGAGGACAGCAATCTGTTCGCTCTCAATCGGTTCCCGGGCTATGATCGCTGGGAAGACGCCTCGCGGATCACCTATGGCTTTGACTGGTCGCTCGAACGCAAGAACCTGTCGATCGAAAGCAATATAGGCCAGAGCTTCCGTTTCGGTCGGCTGCCGGAAATCTTTCCCGAGGGAACTGGTCTCACTGGCCAGGTCTCCGATATCGTTGGAAGAACAACGATAAAATATGGCCGTCTTATCGAACTCACCCAGCGCTATCGTATCGACAAGAGCGATTTTGCCATACGGCGC
>DASRBJ010000365.1:0-2570 GCA_035653695.1 Sphingomicrobium sp. | reverse complement strand
GGCCAGACGTGAGGCGTCGGGCGGTAGGATTGAGGCTCGCGAGCCGCTGAGAGAGTCGCTGGACATCCCTCTCGGCTGCGACGTCGGTCTTTGTCAGGATCAGACAATCGGAGGCCGCAATCTGCTGAACGGCTTCGCCGTAGCTCTCCAACGTATGTAACCCATGCACGGCATCGACCGTGGTCGCGACTTGGCCGAGCGCGAAATGCCTGGTGACGCGCGCGTCAAGGCGCAGGACGCGCATGATCGGCAGAGGATCGGCAAGTCCCGTCGTTTCGAGAACGACGCGGTCAAAATGGGGAATCTCGCCTGTCGCGGCCGCGTGCTGGAGCTCCGCAAGCGTTGCGGTCAGATCGTCCTTCAGCGCGCAGCAAACGCAACCCGACGCGAGCAGGACGACGTCCTCGCTCAGCTCGCGGACGAGCAGATGATCGAGACCCACCTCGCCGAACTCGTTGATGATGACCGCCGTGTCCGCCAAGGCGGGATCCGCCAGCAGCTTGCGCAGCAGCGTCGTCTTGCCGCTACCCAAAAATCCGGTGAGCACGTGAACCGGGATCGGGCTGATGCTCATGTCGCGCCGGCCCCTCGCGCGAAAACAAGCGCGCCGCTCATGTCAGCTGCGCGCGCCTCGACGCGTCTGCGCTAGAATGCCGCATCGAGCTTTGAAAATTCGGCTGACGAGAACCCGTCCATATGCGGAGGCGCGCTCCGAAGCAGGTTTTTGGCGGTCGTGCGCAGATCGCGTGCGAGGGCTCGCTGGACGGCGGCCGGCCTTTTTGCGCGTAGACCGTCAAGCATTTCGGCATGCGCGGACGCATCCCATGGCATAGCGGGCGAGAGAAGGGAGAAATACATTGTCGGTCCGCACTGCAGCCACAGCGACTCGATCAAAGGGGAAAGCGTGGCGGAATTCGCGGCCTGATACAGGGTGAAGTGAAAGCTCTGGTTCTTGGCGAGACAGGCCAGGATGTCTCGCCTCTCGATTGCGTCGATCAACTCCCGATTGATCGAATCGAGTTGCTCAACGAGAGCCGGCGTCGCTTTGGCGCATGCGACCTTGGCGGCCATGCCCTCGACGACCTCTCGGACATGGAACAGTTCGGCAATCCGCTCGGCCGACAGCCGCGGGACCCTGACCGTGTGATTGGGCAACTCTTCGAGCGCGTTTGCGGCGATCAGTTGCTTGAGCGCCTCGCGGACCGGCATTGGGCTGGTTCCGAGACTCGACGCGAGCTTGCGCAAGCTCATCACCTGGCCGGGCACGAACGCACCGATCATCAAGCCCTTTCGAATTTTCTGCAGGACTGCATCCTGAACCTGCCCGCGTCGTGCTCTGGCCCGGTTCATGCTTCCGGATGCGTGCTGAAGCTCGGAGATCCTCATGCGGTTCGCGTACGTGATCCAGTCGCAACTTGCTTGACAGGGTTTTTGACTGTGATCACACTATGTGATCAAGACGGACTGCGCAACCCTGGCTTCTGCGGCTGTTCGCGTCAACGGCCAAGCGATGAGGCCAACGGGATGAGGAGGAGTTCATGCTCAAGACCGTAATGACAATGGCCGTCGCTGCGCTCACCATCGCAAGCTTCGGGAATTCGGCAAGCGCGCAGGATCAGGTCAACGTCCGGTTCAGCTGGAAGCTGAAGGGCGAATATGCACCGCTTTATCTGGCCGATGAGAAAGGCTTCTTCGCCAACAAGAATGTAAAAGTTCGGCTCGGCGAGGGCGCCGGTGCCCCTGCCGCGCTCGGGGCGTTGCTGCAGGGCCAGGAAGATGTCGTCATTCTCCCGGGCATATTTGCGATTTCGGCGATCCAAAAAGGAATGCCCGTCAAACTGATCGCAGTGTGGCACCCGCGGACGCCAGTGACGATCATTTCCCACCCCGACAAGCCGGTGCTGAAGCCGAAGGACATGGAAGGCAAGTCGATCGCGGTGTCGGTGGGCGAAACGGGCACCACCTACCTGGATACATTCTGCCAGATCAATCACGTCGATTGCAGCAAGATCAAACG
Organism: Sphingomicrobium sp.; assembly: GCA_035653695.1. Lineage (GTDB taxonomy): Bacteria > Pseudomonadota > Alphaproteobacteria > Sphingomonadales > Sphingomonadaceae > Sphingomicrobium. The sequence continues at coordinate 553 of DASRBJ010000365.1, read as the reverse complement.
CGTGCAGGTGGATGCTGCATCACGCGTCAATTACTTTCTGCAAGGTCAGGTCGATATGGTCTCCGTCTATCAGACCAACGATCTGCCGGCGTTGGAAGAAAAGGTCGGCAAAGCGTTTCCGAAGCTCGACATGGCTGCAAACGGGCTGGCGGTGCCGGGGCTATCTGCGGTCAGTAGCGACACCGACATCAACAAACGAGCCGATGTACTGAAGAGGTTTTTGGCCGCAGTCGACGAGGGAATCGCGGCGACGCGTCAAGATCCCAAGCTCGCGGCAGAGGTGTTGTTGAAGCACTGGCCCGCCGGTCCGTCGCTCAACGTCGTCGAACAACAGGTGCGGGCGACCGTCGATGCTATCAAGCCGGAAAACGGGCATCCGGCGGGCTGGATCGATCCCAAACTGATTACGTCATCGCTTGATCTTCTCAAGACCGAGTCCGATATCGGCAAGCCCAGGCCGGTGGACGTGTTCTACACGAACACTCTTCTGCCGAACGCCCCGGTGAAGACCCAATAAGCGCAAGGGATTCTGCAGATCATGAACAAGAAGCGG
>DASRBJ010000364.1:0-3725 GCA_035653695.1 Sphingomicrobium sp. | reverse complement strand
CGCTTTCCTTGAATGGATGGAAGGTCGAACGCTCCCCGGTGTCGCTGCCTTGGAGCGTCAGTGATTGCGAGAAGTGGACGGCACGAAGCTTACGGGGTCTTTGGAATAGGGGTAACGAATGAATCAGTCCGAGATGGCGTCGAAGATCGCGCAAGGTAATGGCTTTATAGCGGCACTTGACCAGTCCGGAGGCTCCACGCCGAAGGCGTTGAAGGGCTATGGAATTGAGGAAGGCGCATGGTCGAATGACGAGGAGATGTTCGACCTCATCCACAAGATGCGCGAGCGGATCATCACGTCGCCGTGCTTTGGCAGCGGAAAGGTAATCGGCGCTATCCTCTTCGAGCGGACGATGGATGGACAGATTGCCGGAAAGCCAGCTCCCCAGGCGCTTATCGACCAGGGTGTCGTCCCATTCATCAAGATCGACAAGGGACTCGAAGCCGAGGAAAACGGCGTCCAGCTTATGAAGCCAATGCCGGATCTCGACTCGCTTCTCGTTCGCGCGAAGGGACTGGGTGTCTTTGGGACCAAGGAACGCTCCGTCATCAATGTCGCGAACCGTGAGGGAATTGCTGCAATCGTGAGGCAGCAATTTGAAGTCGCGCGGCACGTTCTGCGTCACGGGTTGATGCCCATCATCGAGCCGGAAGTGAATATCAAAAGTCCATCAAGGGACGAAGCCGACCGGATACTGCTCGACGAGCTGCTCAACCATCTCGATGAACTCGCCGAAGGCGAGCAAGTGATGCTGAAGCTTTCGATCCCCGCGCAGGCAGGTCTGTTTCAGCCACTCGTCGACCACCCCGGCGTTCTTCGAGTCGTTGCACTCTCCGGCGGTTTCTCCCGCGAGGAAGCGTGCCGTGCGCTCGCTCGCAATCCTGGGATGATTGCGAGCTTCAGCCGCGCGCTCCTTTCTGACCTCAGGCACCAGCAGGGGGAAAAGGAATTCAATCAGACGCTCGAAGACGCGATCAACGAAATCTACGAAGCCTCCGTAAGTGAGGTGCCAGTCTGACTTTGGACCCGGTCACTCAAGAATTTGCCGAGGACTTCGCGCCGCGAACGGAAGCCGAGTGCAAGCTCTATCTCATTAGTCCGCAGGAAGTTGGCGGCGATTTTCCAGACCGGCTGAACGCAGCGCTTGAGCCCGGCCTTGCGGCCGCCTTTCAGCTGAGGGTCAAGCAGGTCGACGAGCAAGAGCTGCTGAGATTGGCCGAGCCATTGCAGCGTATCTGCGCGGATAAGGGTGTCGCGTTCATCGTCAATGACAGTATTGCCGTCGCAAAGAGCCTCGGCGCGGATGGTGTTCACCTCGGCCAGGCCGATGGCGAGGTCCGCGACGCGCGTCGCTTGCTTGGTCCGAGCGCGCAGATCGGCAAGACCTGTCACGATAGCCGACATCTTGCGATGGAAGCTGGTGAAGCGGGTGCGGACTATGTCGCCTTCGGCGCCTTCTATCCGACGACGACGAAGGCAACGCAGTTCCATCCGGACCCGAGCCTTCTCACCTGGTGGTCCACCTTGTTCGAGATACCGTGCGTTGCGATCGGCGGAATCAATCAAGCCAATGCCAAGCGTCTCGTCGAGGCGGGCGCGGACTTTATCGCCGTTTGCCAGGCAATCTGGGGGAATGATGATCCTCAAGCCGCCGTGCGCGCGTTCGGCGGCGTAATTTCACGCTGAATCGGAACGAGGAGAGCTTGAAGGGGGTTCATTCCCTGCAAAGGAGCAGTCGATGGCTGACCAGAAAGAGCCGATGCAAGCCGACGGCAGCGGCGGTGTCGGAACGGAGATTGCCGAGGAGAAGACCCCGCCGAGCGCCGGGCGGCCGGACATGGGCGAAAATCGTGGTGAGTCGGGCGGGGGAGCCTATCCGAACCCCCATGAAGGCAAGGAGCGACGCGACTTTCATGGCGGTCAAAGCGAGCCCGGCTATTTCGGTGAAGGACAGCTGGGCTCCAAAAAGGTCGGCGAAACCCACAACGCCGTCGATCGGGAGGATTAACGAGGAGCGCGCTCGCAGCGGTGCATGGGCCGTGCAAAGCGAACCCGACGCCTGCCGATCCACTTTACCGCGCCAGCTGCCCGACCATTGACTTTAGCGTCCTTGCGTCCTCGATCGCGTGCCCGTGGATGTCATTGTTGAAATAACACCAGCATTGGCGACCGTTCCGTGACTGTTCGATGAGCCAGTCGGTCCAGCTCAGTAGCCCCTCGTCCGAGTAGCGACCCCAATATTTGCCCTCGCCGCCGTGGAACCGCACGTAAACGATTGGTCCCACCGCTATTCGTTCGGTTTTAGACCCGGGCATGTCGTGAACGCAAAAGGACGCGCCATAGCGATCCAACAGCGCATAGGTCGCTGAAACATACCAATCCTCGTTGCGGAACTCGAAAACGTTGGTTTGCCGAGGAGGAAGGATCTTGAGAAAGGATTCGAGGCGCTCAAGGTTGATCTTCATGCTCGGTGGTAGCTGGTAGAGCATCGGCCCAAGCCGGTCCCCGAGATGATCGACGGCGCCGAGCATGCGCTCGAGCGGCTCCTCGCAGTCCTTCAGTTTCTTCGCCTGGGTGAGATAGCGGTTTGCCTTCACGGAATAGCAGAAACCGGGCGGTGCCTGGGTCCGCCATTTCTCGAACGTTTGCGCTTTGGGAAGATGGTAGAAACTGCTGTTGATCTCGACCGTGTCGAATTCCTCGGCATAAAGCGCGAACCAGCGCTTCTCCGGCAGCCCTTCGGGATAGAAGATCTTCCGCCAATGCTTGTACACCCAGCCCGAACAGCCAATGCGAATGCGGCGGGAAACAGTTGTTTGTTCCATCGTTCCAGCTGAACAACGTTCACCGCTTGAGAGTTGCGAACCCATGCTCAAGATCATCGGCACAGCATTGCTGACGGCTTTCGTCACGAGCATGTTCTGGATTTGGTATTATAATTTCTTGCCCGCTCCTCAGCCGACGGTCGCACGCTCTGGTCCTGTCGTAACGGTAAAGCCGAGGAACGCAGCGCCCGTTGTCGTTGCCGAGCAGGTGCAGGTTGAGCCCTCTGGGCTCGCGATCCCGGTCGTCGGGGTCAAGCCGGATCAGCTGACGGATACGTTCGATGCCGCACGGGCGCAGGGGAGGCGTCACGACGCGATCGACATCATGTCCCCGGAGGGCACTCCCGTGATCGCGGCCGCTGATGGAACAATCGAAAAGCTGTTCAACAGCGTCCGGGGCGGAATGACCATTTACGAACGTTCACCCGATCAGAAGTGGGAATATTATTATGCTCATCTCTCCGGCTACGCCCCGGGTCTCCATGAGGGGCAGCAGGTCAAGCGCGGTGAGGTGATCGCGCGCGTCGGCCACACCGGCGATGCGAACGCGGCCGGGCCGCATCTGCACTTCGCAATCAACACGATGGGGCCGAGCGACCGCTGGTGGAACGGGACACCGATAAACCCCTATCCGCTGCTTGCCGGCAAGAAGGCAGTCGGTTAGCGCCGCTCGAGGAGCATCGACATGGCTGAATATGAAGGCGGCTGCGCGTGCGGGTCCCTGCGCTTTCGAATGGCCGACGAGCCGATCTTCGTAAATTGCTGCCACTGCCGGGAGTGCCAGAAGATCACCGGCTCGGCATTCGCCATCAACGCGGTGATCGAAGCCGATCGTCTCGAGCTGTTGAGTGGGAGCGACACCCACGCCGCGGGCCGGCAGCTAAGATGCGACAAGTGCGC
>DASRBJ010000363.1:0-7690 GCA_035653695.1 Sphingomicrobium sp. | reverse complement strand
AAGGTCGCCGCTCGCTTGGCGGTCGGTTACACGCTCGACGAGATTGCAAATGACATCACCGGCGGCGCCACGCCAGCGAGCTTCGAACCGACGATCGACTATGTCGTAACCAAGATCCCGCGTTTTGCCTTTGAGAAATTCCGTGGGTCCGAAGCTTTGCTCTCGACGTCGATGAAATCGGTTGGGGAGGTGATGGCGATTGGGCGCAGCTTTGCCGAGAGCCTTCAAAAGGCCTTGCGCGCGCTCGAGATCGGTCTCTGCGGCCTCGACCGCGTGCGCCAGTTCGAAAATGCCGATCCTGCTGAGCTCGAAAGCGCTCTCGCACGGGCAACGCCTGATCGTCTGCTCGTCGCGGCGGAAGCATTGAGGCAGGGCTTTACAGCCGCCAGGATCAACGAGATTGCGGGGTTCGATCCGTGGTTTTTGAACCGCTTGCAGGAAGTTGTTGAGGCCGAAGAGCAAATCCGGGCCGACGGATTGCCGACGGACGCCCGGTCGATGCGGCGCCTCAAGGCAATGGGCTTTTCGGATGCTCGCCTCGCACAGCTCGCGCTCCGCTCGGCGCGCGCCGAGCGCGCAATGAGCGAGGCCGTTGCGGCTGCGGGCTCGGGAGTTGTTCATGCCGCGATGACGGCAATGACCGGTGGTATTACGGAAGAGGAGGTGCGCGCTCACCGCCTGAAGCTTGGCGTGAGGCCCGTGTTCAAGCGAATCGACAGCTGCGCCGCCGAGTTCGATGCAACGACACCTTACCTGTACTCGACCTACGAAGCGCCCCTGTTCGGCGAGGCCGAGGACGAGGCGAATGTTTCTGAACGTCGTAAGGTAATGATCCTCGGCGGCGGTCCCAACCGTATCGGGCAGGGCATCGAGTTTGATTATTGTTGTTGCCACGCTGCCTTCGCTCTCGGCCGGACTCGCGAAGGGCAGGAAGGTGCAGGTTTCGAGACCATCATGGTCAACTGCAATCCCGAGACGGTCTCGACGGATCCCGATACGTCCGATCGTCTTTATTTCGAACCGCTTACGGCAGAAGACGTGCTCGAGATCGTTCGGCGCGAGCAAGAGCGCGGAGAGTTGCTTGGAGTGATCGTGCAACTCGGCGGACAGACACCGCTGAAGCTCGCCCAGGAACTGCAGGAGGCGGGTGTCCCGATCCTCGGCACGTCGCCTGATAGTATCGATCTTGCCGAAGACCGAGAGCGCTTTGCGGCGCTCGTGCAGCAGCTAGGTCTCAAGCAGCCAGCGAACGGCATTGCAAGAAGCCGCGACGAAGCGCTCAGGGTCGCCGAACGTATTGGTTACCCGGTACTCCTGCGACCTTCGTACGTGCTTGGTGGGCGCGGAATGGAAGTTGTCGAAGGCCCGCAGCAACTTGACCACTATATCGCCACAGCAGTTGAGGTGTCGGGCAAGAGCCCGGTGCTGATCGACCGCTACCTCCGCGACGCAATTGAAGTCGATGTTGATGCGATCTGTGACGGAAAGGACGTCGCGGTTTGCGGTGTGCTCCAGCATATCGAGGAAGCTGGGGTCCATTCGGGCGACAGCGCCTGCTCGATTCCTCCTTATAGCCTCACTCCCAAGGTCGTGCGCGAAATCGAGCGACAGACACGGGAACTCGCCCTCGCACTCAAGGTCAAGGGTCTCATGAACGTGCAGTTCGCCGTCAAGGATGGCGACGTCTATCTGATCGAGGTCAATCCACGGGCAAGCCGGACCGTGCCATTCGTCGCGAAATCGATTGGCCGACCGGTTGCGAAGGTCGCCGCTCGAGTGATGGCCGGCGAGTCGCTTGCGTCCTTCGGCGCGATCGGGCGTTCGCTCGATTATATTGCCGTCAAGGAATCGGTATTCCCATTTGCGCGCTTCCCAGGAACGGATCCTGTTCTTGGACCGGAAATGAAGAGTACCGGCGAAGTCATGGGAATTGCACGTGAATTCGATATTGCCTTCGCCAAGGCTTTGCTTGGCGCCGGAATGGCGTTGCCGCAAGGCGGAACTGCGTTCGTATCGGTCAAGGACGCGGACAAGAAAAACATCGAACCCGCCGTTGAGAAGCTTGTCGAGCTTGGCTTTTCAATCATTGCGACAAGTGGAACCGCCGCCCATTTGAAGGCACAGGGGCTGCCGGTGGAAATCGTGAACAAGGTCGCGCAAGGGCGTCCGCATATCGTCGATCGCTTGCTCGACGGAGACGTCGCGATTGTGTTCAATACCACCGAAGGCTGGCAGTCGTTAAGGGACAGCCACTCGATCCGGACGACGGCACTCAACAAGAAGGTGCCTTACTTCACTACGGCTGCTGCAAGCGTTGCTGCCGCGCGTGCAATCGAGGCCATCCGCGGTCGTGCGCTTGAAGTCGCGTCGCTCCAATCCTATTATTCGGCCTCCCAAGGCTAAGCTTTCACAGACAATCCGCCTTCGACTGCGGGCCACGAGGCACCGCCGGGGCAGGGTTTTGAAAAAGGGTTTTTGATAAATGGCAACTGCCGAAAAGGTGCCGATGCTGGCTGAGGGCCACCGCAAGCTCAGCGACGAGCTCAAACGGCTGCGCAGCGAAGAGCGTCCCGCAGTGGTCGAGGCAATCGAGGAGGCCCGCGCGCATGGCGATCTCAGCGAGAACGCCGAATATCATGCCGCGAAGGAGCGGCAGGGACAAATTGAAGCGACGATCGCGGATCTCGAAGACCGGCTCAGCCGAGCAATGGTAATCGACCCCACGACGCTTTCGGGTGACAAGGTGGTTTTTGGCGCAACCGTGACCTTGACCGATGAGGACGAGAAGGTCGTGAAATACCAGCTCGTCGGGCAGACCGAGGCGGACGCGAGGGTTGGACGGATTAGTTACAATTCGCCGCTCGGCCGCGCCCTTATCGGTCGCCAGGTCGGTGACGAGGTCGAAGTCTCAACGCCGTCGGGCGATCGTTATTACGAGATCAACAAGATCGAGTTCATCTAAGAGCCCGATGCAGCGCTTTCCGCGCACAGCGACGAACATCATTGCAGCGGTCACGGCTCTCGCTTGGGTGATCGCCGCGCTCCTCGGCGAGTCCGAGGAAGCCGGCTATTACCTCGGCTTCATTCCGTTGCGCGTCGAACTGCCGAGCCTGGTTCATTCGGCTGTACCGGTGTTCCTCACCCCTTTGACGGCAACACTCGTTCACTCGGGGCTGGTTCACCTCGGCTTCAACCTCCTCATTCTGGTCTGGTGCGGAACGCAGGTTGAACGGATTGTTGGAGCAGGCGGATTGACGATGCTCTACCTTGCTGGAGCTTACGCGGCTGCGCTTGCACAATGGGGCATCAATCCGCACGGAAACGTGCCCGTCGTCGGCGCAAGCGGCGCAATCAGTGCGGTTATGGGAGCGTTTGCGTTAAGTTACGGCCGCGCGCGGGCCTTCACCAATAACCTCGCACTTAACCGCTGGATCAATGTTGCGTGGCTCATGGCGGCGTGGGTCGTATTGCAGCTGATGATGGGCTGGCTTGGCAATCAGCAAGGCTATCTTCTTGCAACCCCCGCGCACGTGGGCGGGTTCGCAGCGGGCTTGTTGTTACAGCGGCCGCTGCTCCTTTGGCGCTATCGCAACGCCTGACGCGCGCGCCGACAAGTTCCGCTCGAGCGGCGTCCAGCCATCGTGCGATTTGCTCTGCCGTACGGCGCTCAACAGATCGGTGCGCGACTGATTCTTAGCCGGCCTGTTGCTTGGGACGGGAAATTCCTTCCATGTCCGGCTCAAGCAATCGGTGCAGATGGACGACGACATATTTCATTTCGGCATCGTCGACCGTGCCCTGGGCTTTCCCACGCCATGCTTCTTCCGCCGCTGCGTAGCTGTCGTAGACACCCACGAGATCGATCGTATTCATATCGAACTCTAGGCCGCGCGGGTCCTTGACCCGTCCGCCGAAGACTAGGTGTAGCTTGCTCATGCGATGCAGCTAGCGCAATCGCGTGTCGACGTCAGCCCTGCTTGCGCACTGCTTCAACAGCTGCATTGGCTGATGCGCGAGCGGCATCACCAAGGCCACCGAGGAGATTGCGGATAGTTTCCTCGCCTTTCTCGCGATTGAGCCCAAGCTCATCAAGGCGCTGTGTCCCGGACTGGCGAGCGGCATCCAGCGCAACGCGGGCGCTGTTTCTGACGCGTCGAGCAGTCGGACTGATAAGCTGTGTCTCGGTTTCACTGGCCGGCAGGAGGGCAGCGATCAGGGCGCCGGCCGCGAGCCCACCTGCAAGTGCTAGGAGCGGTGCTTCGGTCAGTGTGTCGAGTGTTCGCTCGCGCACACTCTCGTAGCTCTCGATCACCGCCTGCCGCTTCGAACTGGCTCCGGCATCGTTATCATTTGGGCGGCCATTGTTGTCGGTAACCATTACGCATTCTCCGTATCGTTCACTTTGGTCTTGCGACTCGAGGCTGGTTTTTTCTTGCCGCGTCCAACAACCTTTGCGGCAAGATCGATGAGAGGCTCGCGCGCGAGGAACATCGTCACTGCCGCGACCACGCCGGTCGCGGCAAGCGGACGTGATTTCACGACATCGACCGTGTTTTCGGCGAGATCCGCGCCTTTTTCCTTCGCTCCCTGCCAGGTGTTGCGCGCAAGTGTCTTGGGATTGATCCGCTCCTGAAGCTCGTGGACGGTTGCCATCAGCCGCGAGCGACTGCGTTCAACCTCCGACCGCGCCGCGATAATTTCAGGCGTGTCTCTCACAGGTCTCGCCTCAGTTTTGCGTAGCCGGCCCAGCCGAGGAGCCCCGCCACAGCGGCAAAGATCAACATGCCGACAAACCCCGCGGCGAGAGGCCCAATGAACGTTTCAAGAGCGATAACCACGCCGACCACGAGTGCATTGATCGCGGCCATGCCAATGAAGAGCGCGGCAACGAAAAGAGCCGCAGGAATGGCAATCGCCTTTCCCTTGGCGGTTGCGATGGCCTTGTAGAGTCCAACCTCCGCCCGCGCGTAGGCTTTGCCGTCCTCGATGAGCTCGTTGACGAGCTCACCGACTGGACGTTCTTCCTGCGATCCGGGATCGGTCGGTTTCAACATCAGCGATCGTCTTCCTCGTCGCTCCTGGCACTTGCCGCGAGGCCTGTCTTCAATAGCCGAGCAACGACGAAACCAAGGACTGCTGCGCCCGCAAGAGCAATGCCGGGGCTATTGCGGACGAAATTGCGCGTATCGTCGATAAGTTCGTCGGGATCCTTGGAAGCAATCGAATTTGCGACATTCTCGATCGAACCCGCAGCACGTCGTGCATAGTCGCCATATTCCGGGCCGAGCCGTTCTTCGATACCCGGGGCCGTATCGCCGACCATTCGGGCAACATTGGCGAGCGCCTCGGAAGTACGTCCGAGACCTTGGCTAACGATCCCGCGGGCCTTTTCACCGGCTTGACTGCTAAGCTGTTCGCCGCTGCTTCTAATCCGCTCGACGATACTCGCCTGATCATTTCCGCGGTCGGTCGAACCGCTCGCCTGGCCTTGGCTCGGAGTGGCGAGTCCGTTGCTTGGGTTACCGCTTCCGATGATCGGCCTTTCAGCATCACCTTGCGGCGCGGGAATCTCTCTCTGGGTCACCAAAGCCGTGTCCTCCAACGTTGCAGTGCCGCCATCTTGCGTCCTGGCTGCGCCTTCGATCACTGTATCAGTTCCGTCGGGCAATGCCGCTGTTCGATTGTCACTCATTGGCGCTATCCTCCTTTGCCGTCTTGAACCCGGAGCCTTGCGCCTTCGTTCCCGATCAACCAGGTCGAAAGTTGCACCGCCAGTTACGCTGCTTATACGCGCCTGCACCAGCCAAAATCGTTACATCTGCGTAAGAAGGTGAAAGCATGACCGTGATTGTTGATGTCCACGCCCGCCAGATACTCGACAGTCGTGGCAACCCGACGGTTGAGGTTGACGTCACTCTCGAAGACGGAAGCATGGGACGCGCCGCAGTGCCGTCCGGCGCTTCGACCGGAGCGCACGAGGCGGTCGAGCTCCGCGACGGTGACAAGAGCCGCTGGGGAGGGAAGGGCGTCAGCAGGGCCGTCGAAGCCGTCAATGGTGAGATCGCCGAGGAAGTTCTTGGTTTCGATGCGGAGGATCAAGTAGCGCTCGACGCCAGCCTGCTGGCGCTCGACGGCACGCCGAACAAGGGACGGCTTGGCGCCAATGCGATCCTCGGAGTGAGTCTCGCCACCGCCAAGGCGGCCGCTGAAGCTGTCGGTCTTCCACTTTACCGCTACGTTGGCGGCGTCGACGCGAACTTGCTGCCGACGCCAATGATGAACATTCTCAATGGCGGTGTTCACGCCGATAATGGCATCGACTTCCAGGAATTCATGATCATGCCCGTCGGCGCGGCGAACTTCGCCGAGGCACTGCGCTGTGGTGCGGAAATTTTCCATGCATTGAAGAGCGGCCTTCACCAGGCAGGCCTTTCAACGGCTGTCGGTGACGAGGGCGGATTCGCGCCGGCAATCAACTCGGCGCGCGAAGCACTGGACTTCATTGACAAGGCAGTACGTGCCGCAGGTTATGCCCTTGGGAGCGACGTTCTCCTCGCCCTAGACTGCGCCGCGAGCGAGTTCTTCAAGGACGGCCAATATAAAATGGTCGGCGAAGGACAAACTCTTTCGCCCCGCGAGATGGCCGGGTTCCTTGCCGATCTCGCGCGTGATTACCCGATTGCATCAATCGAGGATGGCCTTGCTGAAGATGACTGGGAGGGCTGGAAGGCGCTCACCGCAAAGCTCGGTGATCGTGTTCAGCTCGTTGGTGACGACCTGTTCGTGACCAACGTCGAGCGGCTCAAGCGCGGGATCGAGGAAGAAGTAGCCAATTCGATCCTCATCAAGGTGAACCAGATCGGTAGCCTTAGCCAAACAATCAGTGCCGTGAAGCTTGCCCAATTCTCCGGTTATACGACGGTAATGTCTCACCGGTCTGGAGAAACGGAGGATTCAACGATTGCCGACCTCGCCGTCGCCTTGAGTTGCGGCCAGATCAAGACGGGAAGCCTTTCACGCTCCGATCGCATCGCCAAGTATAACCAGCTGCTTCGTATCGAAGAGGAACTTGGCGAGAGCGCGCGTTTCGCGGGAAGGAACGCACTTAAGGCTTACAAGCCCGCGTGACATCTTGCGCCCGTTGAAGTGACGTCACGATCGAGGTCTTGACCGGTAACCATCGGAACGTTCTCTCCGCCGAGGAAGGCATCGTGCCCGATCCACAACTTTATCCCCGCTCTTTCTACCAAATCATTCTTTTTGCTTGCGTTCGAGACTCACTCGTGATTCTTCTGACGTCATGATGGGCGGCCATAACCGAATTTTGGCATTGATCCGAAGGGTCGCAATGCCGGCTCTCGCGGTGATTGTCGTTGGCACGTTTGCAGGCCATGCCGTTGCCGGTCCCAACGGTGTTCTGGCGTGGGGAAGCTATCACCGCGCGCTCCTTCAGCGCCAGGGCGAGCTCAGCGCAATCGAGCAGGAACGTGCAGAGCTGAAGCATCGCTCGCAGCTGCTTGATCCGAACAGCGCCGATCCCGACATGGCTGACGAGCTGGTGCGCAAGAAGCTCGGTCTCGTGCGACCGGACGAGGTGATTGTCCCACTTAATTAATTGCGGCTGCTGGCCCTGTTGCCCGGTGCCGCACCGCCTCCTATAGACCCGCCGCCAAGCTGAGGGAGAGAAATC
>DASRBJ010000362.1:0-6672 GCA_035653695.1 Sphingomicrobium sp. | reverse complement strand
CGTTGGCTGGCACATGAAAACGTAGTCGAGCGCGGCCCGCACCGAGGTCCGAGACCACCGCCCCTTCCGCGCTCACGATTTTCATCGGCGTAAACAGGTCAATTTCTGCATGGTCACTGTCGGTGACATAGGCCTTTAGCTTGAGTGCGCTGCTCCCGATCAACGCCGCGGAGACCAGCTTCACGTTCTGGCTCGAATCGCCGACAAGAGGTGCAGTTTCGACGGGCGCGAGGCGCACTCCCCCCGAATAATGCACCACGACATGAGTCGTGCCCGTCGGTGCCGAAATCACGACACGTGCGTGCTGATCCTCGGCTGTCTGGGTCACGGCTGGCACGATTGACGTTCCATTTTTCTCGCCTCCGAGAACGCGAGCGCCTAGCGGCGTCTCGGGCTCGAATTCGACGGTGACGGCTGGCCCGCGGTTAGCGACGGTCAAACTGATGGATCCACTATCCTCTGTCATGTGGAGATCGACGCTTGATGATCCAACGCGCACACGCCTGATGGCGACTGAACCCCAATTACCGGGAAGGTGCGGTGCGAACTCTATTGCGCCGCTCGCCCCCCGCACTTCGAGGCCAAGCAGCCCGTGCACGGCTGCACTGAAGAAACCAGCGGACGACCAGGTTTGCTCAGGCACCGACTCAACTTCGGGATGGAACAGGTCACCCGCCAGCACTTCATGCATGTGACCTGGACTGTCGAGAGTCGCCCACGAGGTGAGGCCGTGCCACGCACTCCACGCAGTAAATGGCCGGTGTTCTTTCCAGAAGACAGTGGCTACGCCACTTGAACCAAGGCCCCAGACCGCTCCCGACGCGTAAGCATTGGGGTCAAAATCAGGATTGTTGACCGAAAGGCTGCGTACGCCCCAGTCCGTGACGAATTCCGGTGTTGCAAGTCGATCAAGCGCGCGCTTGGCTTGACCCGGATCGAAGCCGCCTTCGAGGAGGATGTCCACTGCGTCGGGCCGTTCCTCGTGAACCGGCGCTCCGGAAAGCGTGTGTCCGGCGAACCAAAGTCCGCTTTTCTCGTCCCAGTAATTCTTCAGCACCGATTGGCGCGCGACCTCAGCAGCCCTCCCGCCATCAAGAGCCAGCTTTGTTTTACCCTCGACCTTCGCAAGCTCAGCGAAGGCATTCGCAGCGTCGATCCAGGCCCCCGACAGGTGAACGTCGTCGCGCAACACGGCTTGCTCGTTCTGTCCCTCCTTGCCCACTGGGATCGAGGGAAGGCCAGTCTTCCGATCAACGAGCGAGAGAGCATAGCGCCATGCCTCCTCTACTCCCGCCCAATGGGTGGTGAGGAAACGCGTGTCTCCTGTCGTCCGAACATAATCGGCAAGTGTCGAAAGGTACTGAAGAGTGATGTCAACGTGCACGTACATGTACGGGTAGCGCTTCTCCCAATCGATCAAGGGAGCGCTCGTCGACATCTCGTGCCAGATCATGCCGTTAGCCTTGTTCTGGTACTTAGCGATGAACTCCAGTTCATCGCGCGCTCGCTCATATCGTCCCGCGGCAAGCAGTGCCTCGACGGCAATCAGCCCATCGCCCGCGAAGAACCAGGCGTATTGCGGCCGACGACCGGGTCGCGATGGGCCATAGCCCGCAACGCTTCCACAGCCGATTTGCGGCGCACAGACCCACGCCTGCTCTAGCGCGACAATCGAGGCGGCAAGCGCACGATTAACAGCTTCATCGGGAGTCGTGACCTCAGTCGCTTGATCAAGGATTGACCGAAAGTGCGCGGCGACCTCGGAGCGAAGTTCAGAACTTTTGTCCGGGTCGTCAATGGCGGCTTTACCTTGGGCTTCATCCTCGGCAACGACCAACTCTGCGCGGCGCACCCCGTCGATCCCTCGGCGTGGCTCCATCACCAAACCGAGTGCCGACGGTCGATTGGTCGCCTGGTTCACGATGTTATCATGGGCGATCGCTTGAGCGGATCGGATCACGGCAGCAAACCCGTGGATTGGTTCGTGCTCGACATAGCCGGAGCGAGCATCGCTCCAGGCGATATCCTGTCCGCCAAGCGCTCCTGGCCACATGAGGTTGAGCGACGGCTCGAAGCGCGCTTCGATCTGAATGTCGGGCCGACCCTCAACTTCGTAAGTGATAATTGCAGCAGGTGCGTTGAGCGGAACGAACAGATGTTCTCGGACTACGAAATCGGGTCCGTTGTAGATGCGCACGATTTCAGAAGGAGTGGCTTCGATCCGACTGAGGAGGAGTCGTCCTTCGAACGGCTCGATGCGGCCAGATTCATGGAATCGGAGCGCATAACTGCTGACAAGCTGGAGCGGATAAGCCCAGACTTCGAGGCCAGTTTCTGGGTAGCCCATCACCACGCTTCGGCGGCCTGTCGCAGCGACGAAGCGGCCCGGGCCGCGTGCATCTAAATTCCACGTCAACGAGTCGCTTTGTGCGGTCTCGCGGGCAAGCGCCAAATTGCCAGGAGAGAGTGCTGCCAAGAACATGGCCAGGATAATGCCGGGAGCTCGAGTCACGCCGTCGGCTCCAAGGGAGCTTGAGCAGTATGGCGAGCATTGTGGCTCATCCGTCTGAACACGAGCAGTCCAACGAGAAGCAGCGTGATTGGAATGAGCACGCCAGCAACCGCCACTCGTCCGCCGAATGCCGCGAATAGCCGCGCCGTGAGAAATGAACCGAGCGTGCCACCAATCGCCGAAAATACGACAATCAGTCCTGTCATTCCCGCCTGCTGCTCTACGGGCAGAGCGCTCAAGACCACGGAGTTGATCGTCGGATAGATGGGAGCGAGGAGCAGCCCGATGAGAGGAAGTATCAACACGCTCGGCGAAACCGCGGCCCAGCTCTGCACCAGCGGACCATTACCAGCGTTCATGGTGGCGGCGAGCGCAACCAAAACGAGCGGAGCCATTGCGGCGGTGCAACCGATCACGAAGCCAAAGCGAGAGAAGCGACGTAGTATGACGCTCGAACCAATTCGGCCCGCGCACAACGACATTGCGTAAATACTTGCAAGCTGAACACTTAATTGGGGCGAGAGGCGGAGCACCTCATTGTTGAAGGTTGGCATCCACGTACCGAGACCCTGCTCGATCAGAACGTAGACAAAGGCGCAGAGTAGGAATGCTCCCACTACCGGTTGCTTCACGAGCGCGAGCATCGAGGCGAAAGCGCGGACCGCGGAGACTTGCTCTTGCGAGCGCAGCGGAGTCTCGTCGAGCGGTGAAAGCGCCCACAACGCGGCCAGTGCCGCACAGCACCCCGCCAAGAGCCAGTACACGTCGAGCCATGCGAACTTGGCGAAAGGGTCGATGAAAGCACTGAAAAGCCAGTAGCCGCTCAGCACTCCCGCCATGAAAACGCCCTCGATGAATCCGGTGAGGCTTGCGTGCCGATGAGGGTCGGGGGCAACCAGCCCGATGGTCCCGTAGACCACCACCTTTGCAAGGCCGAACGTTGCACCGATGATCACGTAACTGAGCGCGGTCATTTGAAAACTGTGCACCAGTGGCATTGCTGCGCAGCCGCCGCCAAGAATCAACATGCCGACGATGAGCGCGCGCCGATAACCAATCCGCGGTAGCGATGAAGCAAGGAAGAAGGACACCACGGCGATCGTGAGATCCTTGCACGCCTCAAGGATCGAGCCCGCAGTTTTTGAGACGCCGAAACTGCTGATCGACTGCAGGATCACCGTGCCGACACTGTTCAGTAGGATGCCGTACAATGCATAAGTGGCCGCAAGGCCGAGGACGATCGGGAACGGCGGTGAAGACGAACGCGCCTTCACTCGGGCGTCGCTTCAGGAGCGAGTGGTGTTTGCCAGTCAATAGTGCTTAGGTTCGGAGCGACCGCGTCAGCGCCGGCAAGCACGATCGGATCGCCAATCCCGAGCGCCGTCATCCCCGCCGCCTTGATGGCCTGTATACCGGCTTGGCTGTCTTCGATTCCAAGACAGCGAGAAGGATCCGCGCCAAGCTCGCGCGCTGCGGCAAGGAATATTGCCGGATCAGGCTTGCCACGGGCAATCCTCGCGGGGTCTACAATCACGTCGAAGAAGTGCGCTATCCCGAGACGTTGAAGAAGGACGAGCGCGTTTCGGCTCGCCGAGGCAAGCGCCATTGGAATGCCGGCAGCGCGTGCTCGTTCGAGTGCCTCGCGCGCGCCCGGCAATAGATCGGCGGGACCAAAGTCACGCACAAGTTGCTGGTATTGGGCATTCTTGCGTGCGGCGAGAGCCTGCTTTTCCGTCTTGTCGAAACTCCGGTCGGCGCGCGCCAGAATGATCTCGAGCGAAGTCTCACGGTCGACACCCTTCAGTTCCTCGTTCATCTTCTCATCAAACGGGATTCCAAGATCGTCTGCCAAGGCCTTCCACGTCGCGTAGTGCGCGCGCGCGGTATCCGTGAGGACGCCGTCGAGATCGAACACCAGCGCGTCAAACGCGCCGCTCGGAACAAGCCCCACTCGCGGTGTTGCTCGCTCGACCGTCTCGCCTGGCTGAATAGAGACCGCGACTCCGTCATGGAATAGAGTGAGAGGCGCACTCGCTTCCGAAACGGAGTAACGCGAAGTCACGCTATCTATTTCGACCCGGAGGTCGGAACCGCGCCAGCTGAGCCCGAACCCATATGCAGGCAGCTCTGGTGCACTGAACGGAGTGAAGGCCAGCACTCCGTCTCCCATCGTCAATCCTGCAAAGCCCCAGACCAATGCTTGCCAGCCGCCGGCCATCGACGCCATGTGCAATCCTTGGCCGACATTGCCGTGAAGATTTTCAAGGTCGACGAAGACGCTGTCCTTGAGGAACCGGCAAGCGACTGCCGGACGGCCGAGACGAGCTGCGATGATTGCATGAGCGGATGCCGACAAGCTCGAGTCATGAGCCGTGCGTGGCTCGTAATAATCGAAGTCTCGGCGTAGCTGAGCGCGGCCACTCTCCTCGGTCATGGCATGCGCCAACACGACGCTCGCCTGCTTGATCACCTGGTGACGATAAAGTGTCAGCGGATGGTAATGAAGGAGGAGTGGCCGATCCTTGCGATCTGCTCTGAAAGTCCAGCCAGGCTTATCAAGAAAGGTTGCGTCCTGCGGGTGTACACCGAGTTCGCGATCGAGCGGCAAATGCATCTTCGCTGCTGCCTCCGCCCATTCGAATCGCTCCTGTGAATCGGGAGCGAGCGGAGCATCTGGCGCGCGCTCGGCAAGCTCGAGCGCATATTCAAGATGCTGCTTCGCCAGCCGATTTGTATAATAATCATCATCGACGATCACGGTGTATTCATCAGGACCTGTCACGCCGCAAATGCGGAACGCGCCGCCCAAACGCGCATCGTGAAATCCGACCTGGAGCCATATTCGCGCCGTTTCAAATACCATGGGCGAGGCAGCGCCGAGAACGAACCCGTCATCACCCGTCGCGCGATCATACATGCGCACCGCGTAAGCGATTGCCGCATTGATGTGATACTGCGCTGATCCCCCAGGGAAATAGCTTGAGCCTTCGTCTCCCGCGATGGTGCGCCAGGGGTAAAGCGCTCCTTTCGAATGGTTCATTTCGCGAGCGTGGCTGCGGGCTTGCTCGAGACCCGCAACCCGGAACGCGAGGTCACTTCGGGCGAGTTTCGGTGCCGTGAGCGCCAGGACCGGGACTGCGAAAGCCTCGGAATCCCAGAATGCATGACCCTGATAACCCTCGCCAGTCAGTCCCTTCGCCGCGAGCGCGCTCTTCGCGTCGCCGGGTGCACTTCGGTAAAGGTGCATGAGATTGAACCGCATCGCGCGCGTGAGTTCGGGATCGCCGTGAACATGGCTTTCAGCGACAGTCCAAAACGGCTGAAGCTCCTGTGCCGCTGCTTGTGCCGCGGGCGCATAGCCACTCGCGCTACATGTCTTGGCCCGTTCCCTTGCCTCAAAGAGTGCCTTGTCGCCCTCCCCCTTCTCGAACGGAACGTACGCAATCGCCTTCTCGAGAGCTACTCGACCACCCGGTTCGAGGTGACCCGTGAAGACGGCGGAAGCGCTTTCAACGAGGATCGAGGTTTCATGAAAGCGCAGGTGCTCGGTGCGGTGCGCCTGTGCCACTGCCGCGCCGACATCCGAAAAACGACCGTGCTGCATAAGCCATGCCGCATCGTCGTCGGTGCCGATATCGCCGGTCGCGGGGCGATCGCCGTTTCCAACGCCATACCTCGGATCGTCCGTTTGACTCGCGGCGCGACCGCCGGCCTCCAGGCGGGACGTGAACCTTACCGGACCCGAATAGTCGACCGAATGAACTTCAAAGCGCACGGCCAATATCCCCCCGCCGAAGACGACGCGGCTTGCGCGTACGTCAATGGTGCCGCTTGACGTCAGCCACCGAGTGTTGCGCGTTAGTTCGCCGGAGCAAAGGTCGAGAAAACGTGCGAATTCCAGAATGCGGCCGTCGCTGACATTTTCAGCGCCAAGGTGAACCTCGATGATTGCACCTTCAGCTACCGGCAGCCGGGTGTCGGAGGAGGAAGGAAATCCGATGAAACGCTCATGGTAGCTGATTGGCGTGACGTCGTAGACACGGTTGAGATATGTACCCCCGCCGGATTGGCGCAGTTCTTCGATGCCGCCGCGTACGCCAAGAACACCGTCAGCAAGCGCAAAGAGGCTTGCTTCGCTTAGCCATTCCGCTTCGTTGGCT
>DASRBJ010000361.1:0-3007 GCA_035653695.1 Sphingomicrobium sp. | reverse complement strand
CGATCTCTCCTTCTCGCGCACGACTTTCGATTGGGGCATCAAGGTGCCCGGCGATCCCGAGCACGTGATGTATGTCTGGGTCGACGCGCTCACCAACTACATCACGGGCGTCGGCTTTCCCGATGAGAGCGATCCGAACTGGCCGTTTTGGCCGGCTGACCTGCACATCATCGGCAAGGATATCATCCGCTTTCATGCGGTCTATTGGCCGGCGTTCCTGATGAGTGCCGGTATCGCGCTTCCGAAGCAGGTTTACGGCCACGGCTTCCTGCTCAGCCGCGGCGAAAAGATGTCGAAAAGCGTCGGCAATGTCGTCGACCCGATGGTGCTGGCGGACAAGTTTGGAGTCGATGCGCTGCGCTATTTCCTGCTGCGGGAAGTCCCATTCGGACAGGACGGCAGCTACAGCGCCGAAGCGATCGTCAATCGCGCCAATGCGGAGCTCGCCAACAGCTTCGGCAATCTCGCGCAGCGCACATTGTCGATGATCTACAAGAATTTGGATGGCGTCCTTCCGCCCGAAGGGCAAGCAGCCGAGGATCGGCGACTGCTTGACCAGGTTCGCCGCGCTACGAGCGACGAAGTCCCCGCTGCTTTCGATCGGTTCGCCTTCTCAGTCGGAATCGAAGCGTGGTTGAAGGCGGTCTTCGCCTGCAATGCCTATGTCGATAGCCAGGCTCCGTGGGCTCTGCGCAAGACCGATCCCCATCGCATGACTGCGGTCCTCGGAACGCTTGTCGTCGCAGTCCGCGATCTCACGCGCGCAATCGCGCCGATCATCCCGGCTTCGGCGGACAAGCTGATGACCCTCATCGACGCGGGAGAGGCTGGTGCGCCGATTCCACAGCCGGTGCCATTGTTCCCGCGTCTCGAGCTTCCCCAAGATGAAGAGGCCACTGCGTGAGGCTGATCGACAGCCATTGCCACCTCAATTACGAAGGGCTTGTCGAACGTCAGGCCGAAGTGCTTGAAAACGCCCGTGAACGGGGCGTGTCCGGTTTTCTCAATATCTCGACCCGCCGGCGCGAATGGAATGACATCATCGCCGTTGCCGAGCGCGAGCCGGACGTCTGGGCCAGCGTCGGAGTTCACCCGCACGAGGCCGATGCTCACCCGGACCTCGGTGCGGCGGCGCTAGTCGAAGCGGCCGACCACCCCCGCGTCATCGCGATTGGAGAGTGCGGCCTCGATTATTATTACGACAAGTCGGATCGCACCGCGCAGCGCGACCGCTTCCAGGCGCATATCGACGCCGCCCGCGAGACCGGGCTTCCCCTCGTGGTCCATACGCGCGAAGCGGAGACGGATACGGCAGAGATCCTCACGTCAGCGGTCAGGGAAGGGGGCGTTACCGGCGTCCTCCACTGCTTCACCGGCTCGGCCGAGCTTGCCCGCAAGGGGCTCGACCTCGGCTTCTACGTCTCGCTCTCGGGCATCGTTACCTTCAAGAATGCCCAGGACCTGCAGGCGACGGCAAAATGGCTGCCGTCAGACCAGATGCTGGTCGAAACGGATTCGCCCTTTCTCGCGCCCGTTCCGCACCGCGGCCACAAGTGCGAACCGGCCTTCGTTGCCGATACGGCCAGCTTCGTTGCTCAATTGAGGGGAGAGAGCCCCGACCAGCTTGCCGAAGCGACGACGGCGAACTTCTTCAGATTGTTCAAGAAAGCCCAAGGGCAATAGCTTGAAAGTCCGCATTCTCGGCTGCGGGACGTCCACCGGTGTTCCGAAGATCGGCAATGAGTGGGGCGCATGTGACCCAAGCGAGCCGCGCAATTACCGGCTGAGAACCTCTATCATGGTCGAAAGCGCCGGAAATCGAATGCTCGTCGATTGCGGCCCGGACCTGCGTCAGCAGCTGCTCGCGGCGGAGGTCAATCCTCTCGATGGCGTCATCGTCACGCACGCGCATGGCGACCATTGTCATGGAATCGACGAGCTGAGGCCAGTCTCACAGGCCATTGGCGGACCGGTGCCGCTTTACGCGCGTCCTGACGTGCTTGAGGAGCTTCAACAGCGCTTCGCTTATGCATTCGAACGTTCGGAATTCTATCGGCCGATCGTAGAAGCGCTCGACCTCGGGCAGGAACTCGTTTTCGGCAATACGCGCGTTCGCTTTGTCGACCAGCCGCACGGGAATACGAGCTCGCTCGGCCTGCGCTTCGGCGAAGGCATATATTCGGTTGGATATGCAGTCGATTTCAGCAGCTTAAATGATGAAATGTCCGAGCTCTATGAAGGAGTCGACGTGTGGATTGCCGATTGCCTGACACGCAAGCCTCACCCGACGCACATGAACCTCGATGCAGTCCTTGCCGCAGCGCGGGACTTGCGGGTGGGGGCGCTCTATCTGGTCCACATGGGCAACGGTCTGGATTATCGAACGCTGGTAGCCGAGCTGCCCGACTGGGCGGCGCCGGCCTATGATGGCCTCGAGATCGCCCTGTGATGACCAACGATTTCATGCTTGGCGGCGTCTACCTGCTGATGGCGCTGATGCTGGTCCTCGGCACGCTGATGACCCGCCGCGAGCCTTTGGCGAAGCTGGTAACGATGGCGCTGGCCTGGATCGCGATCTTCGGCGGCGGCTTCGTCCTGCTCACATTCCGCGACAATCTTGGCTGGGTGGTCCAGCGGCTCAAGGCCGAGGCGGTCGGAACGCCTGTCGAGCAAGGCCGGGAAACCCGAATCCCAATGGCAATCGACGGACATTTCTGGGTCAATGCCAAGGTCAATGGCCACGACGTCAAGTTCCTGGTGGATAGCGGCGCGACGACGACCACCATCGATCGTGACACGGCAAAGGAAGCCGGAGTGCAGATGTCGCCGCGGCGCGATCTGTTCGTCCGTACGGGTAACGGCATCATCCGCGTGGCAAGCGGACGCGCGTCCGAGCTCACGATCGGTTCGATCACTCGACGCAATGTCGCGCTGGAGATTGCCGATAATGATGACTTGAACGTGCTCGGCATGAATTATCTGTCGTCTCTGAGCCGCTGGAGCGTCG
>DASRBJ010000360.1:0-3908 GCA_035653695.1 Sphingomicrobium sp. | reverse complement strand
CGGGCGCCATGTAGCTGATGCTCGACCTGCAATTTACCAAGGATCCCCGTCATTGCCGCCTCCATCTTTTGCCCGTCGCGAAGAGATTCGCCGATGATCCGCTTCCAACGACACTTTTTTTCACGAAAGTGAACTTGAGCCAACGAAAATTGTGTGGACCACGCGCAGATCGGCCGCGGTCATCGCGTCACGAGCTCGGCAAATGTGTCGAGATCAATGTTCCCGCCAGAAACAACGCAGACGATCGGCCCTTCTGCCTCGCTCGCCGCGAGCGCAGCGGCGAGCGCCAGTGAGCCCGCCCCTTCGGCGATCGTCCGCGATTTCTCGGCTGTTAGTCGCATCGCCTTGCGCGTCGCATCGAGCGTCACCGTGATTGCCCCATCGGTCACGGGGCGCATTCTTTCCCACATTCGCTCGGTCACGCTTTTTCCACCAGCTCCATCGACAAATGAAGCCGTCCAATCCTCAAACTTGCGCGGACCGCCTTCCCTCAGGGACAGCGCATAAGGCGCTGCTGTTTCGGGTTCGGCGCCAAGCACGCGCGTTTGTGGCCGAAGTGCCTTGATCGCACTGCCGACGCCGCTGATGAGGCCGCCGCCGCCGATCGCACAAATTACCGAATGTACTTCGGGGCATTGCTCGAGGATTTCGAGGCCCATTGTCGCGTGCCCGGCGATGAAGTCATGATTGTCGAATGGGTGGACAAATGTCCCTGCTAGCCCCGCAAACTCGTGCTTTTCGGCAGCAACCCACGCCCGGTCGTACGAGACCGGCACGATTGTAGCACCGAGTGCTCGCATTCGATCAAGCTTGGTCTGCGGCGCCGTCTCTATTGCGACGACGGTGCAGGGAACGCCAAACTGCCGCGCGGCATAGGCAACCCCCTGCCCGGCATTACCCGCACTGATCGTCCAGACGCCCTTGGCACGCTCTTCCTCCGAAAGACTCGCGACGGCATTCGCTGCGCCGCGGATCTTGTAGGAGTTTGTCGGCTGGAGGTTCTCGAGCTTGAGACGAATATCCGAGCGGTCGCCAAGATCGATCTTGACGAGCGGTGTCCGGAGGACCGTCGACTCGATCCGCTTTCGGGCCCGCTCGATGTCATCGATTGAAATGGGTCGAACCGGTGCAATCATGTCTTTGCCTTCTTGATTGGCGCTTTTGTTGACTAAGAGTGGCTCTCGAGGTTCGAGTTCCTTGACTTCGCTCCGAGGCGCACGAGCGGCGAGCGCGCATCCCCGGGGTGTTTCCGTCGACACCAAGAAGGCACGGTTATGATCCACGGACAAGTGGACCCATCGCACTCTCTTTAGTCGTTCGAGGGACACCGCTAGAGAGCAATTGCCACGAGTGGTGAAGTGACTGAAGAGCGCACGACTTCGCCCCTTTTATCTTTTTCGAAGTGAGAACAGCATGAAGACGGCGCAATTGTTGAACTACGAGCGTGACCGCTGGGTAGCCGGCGCGGGCGCCGTCGAAATCCCAAGCGCTATCGACGGCGCACCCGTGGCGACGACCGGATCGGGCGGTCTCGATTTCGGCGGCATGCTCCGGCACGCGCGCGAAATCGGTGGCCCTGCGCTTCGCAAGCTGACGTTCCACGAGCGCGCGCGAATGCTGAAGGCGGCGGGACTTGCGATCATGGCGCGCAAGGAAGAGCTTTACGAGCTCAATTACCTCACTGGCTCGACACGCAAG
This sequence comes from Sphingomicrobium sp., assembly GCA_035653695.1. Classification (GTDB taxonomy): domain Bacteria; phylum Pseudomonadota; class Alphaproteobacteria; order Sphingomonadales; family Sphingomonadaceae; genus Sphingomicrobium. The sequence continues at coordinate 2,210 of DASRBJ010000360.1, read as the reverse complement.
GACGGTTGGATCGACATCGAAGGCGGCGCCGGAACCTTGTTTTCCTTTTCCTCGAAAGGTCGGCGCGAACTTCCCGACACCCATGTGCTGCTCGACGGACAGCTCGAAGGACTTTCGAAGAACGGAACATTTGTCGGCCAGCACATCTTCACGCCGCTGCAGGGCGCGGCGGTCCACATCAATGCCTTCAACTTCCCGGTTTGGGGAATGCTTGAGAAGCTTGCGCCGACGCTTCTTGCGGGGGTGCCGGCAATCGTGAAGCCCGCGTCGGCGACGGCCTATCTCGCCGAAGCTGCCTTCAAGATCATGATCGACGCCGAGATCTTCCCTGCAGGCGCGATCCAGCTGATCGTCGGCGGCGTCGGTGATCTGTTCGATCACCTCTCATGCCAGGATGTCGTCAGCTTCACCGGCTCGGCCCACACCGCGATGAAACTGCAGACGCACCCGGTTATCGCCCGCGAATCGGTAAGGTTCGTCGCCGAGCGCGATAGCCTCAATGCGTCGGTGCTTGGCCCCGATGCCGCGCCCGGCACGCCGGAGTTCGATCTTTTCATCAAGGAGGTCGCAACCGAAATGACGGTGAAGGCGGGACAGAAGTGCACCGCCATCCGCCGCGCCATGGCACCAGCGCAATATCTCGACGCCGTCGAGCAAGCGCTCGGCGAACGACTTGCCAGGACAAAGGTGGGCGACCCGCGTGCCGAGGACACGCGCATGGGCGCGCTTGTCAGCGTCAGCCAGCGTGATGACGTCAGGGATCGCATTCGCGAACTCGAAGCTGCGGGAGCTCGGGTGGTATCCGGTAACCCCGATGCGGAGCCGCCGATCGCCGGAGGAGCCTTCATGCCGCCCGTCCTGCTTCGGACCGACGATCCCTGGCGCACCGCCGCGGTTCACGACTGCGAACCGTTCGGTCCCGTTTCAACAATCATGCCCTATGATGGCATGGCCGACGCGATCGCGCTCGCGAACCGCGGTCGTGGAAGTCTGGTGCTGTCGATGTTCAGCCATTCTCCCGCAGCTGCGCGCGAATTCGTCCAGGGTGCGGCGGCATACCATGGCAGGATGCTGGTCATTGACCGGACCAACGCGGCGGAATCGACGGGTCACGGCTCGCCACTGCCCGTCCTCGTGCATGGCGGTCCGGGCCGAGCCGGCGGAAGCGAGGAAATGGGCGGCGTTCGCGGTGTCAAGCATTACATGCAGCGCACCGCGCTCCAAAGCTCGCCCGCGATGATTGCCGCAATCACCGAGCAATATGTTCCAGGGGCGCCAAAGCATGTCATCAAGGTGCACCCATTCCGCCTCAAGATGAGCGAACTCCACATTGGTGATACCTGGGTCACTCCAGCCCGAACGATAAGCCTTCACGACATCGAGCATTTCGCGGAGTTCACGGGAGACAAATTCTACGCCCACATGGACGAAGAAGCCGCGAAGGCGTCAACCATTTTCGAGGGCCGTGTCGCGCACGGCTACCTACTGCTGAGCTTCGCTGCCGGGCTGTTCGTCGATCCTGATCCTGGCCCGGTGCTTGCCAACACCGGTCTTGAGAACTTGCGCTTTCTCACCCCGGTCTACCCCGGCGACGCGATCCGCGTCGAGCTCACGGTGCGCACGAAGTCGATCAAGTCCGACGAAACCGGGCAGGTGCGCTGGGCGGTCGAGGTCTTCAACCAGAAGGATGAGCTGGTCGCGACCTATGATCTACTGACCGAGAACGTGCCGTAACAATAGGAACGGCGCTCATCCCGGGTTCGTTTCGAGGTTGCCGATTAAGCCCAGGAGAGTTTCGATGAAGGTCAGCGAAGTGATGACTCGCGACGTCCAGACAGTGAGCCCCGACCAAAGCGCGCGTGAGGCGGCGCGTTTCATGCTGCAGGCGGACGCCGGTGCAATTCCCGTCACGGACGGCGATCGTCTCATCGGGATGATTACCGACCGCGACATTACTGTCCGCGGCGTTGCCGAAGGCCATGGCCCCGAGACACCTGTTCGTGACTTGATGACGAATGACATCGTCGCAGCGCGGATCGACGACGACACGGATGACGTCGCAATACGCATGAGCGAAGCGCAGGTTCGCCGGCTTCCCGTCATTGACAATCAGCACAAGCTCTGTGGAATCGTGAGCTTAAGCGACCTTACCCAGCGAGCCGACAGCTCCGAGGCCGAGCAGGCACTCGAAGGCGTGAGCAAGCCGGGCG
>DASRBJ010000359.1:0-4080 GCA_035653695.1 Sphingomicrobium sp. | reverse complement strand
TCCATCTATTTGCTGCGCAGTAACAATCTGGAGCTCTTTGCAACGCACGGCCTTCGCAAGGAAGCCGTGCATGTGACACGCCTTAGAATGGGTGAAGGCCTCGTTGGCACGATTGCTGCCGAAGGCCGAGTGCTCAACCTCGCCGAAGCGGCGGAACATCCTGCCTTCGCCTACAAGCCCGAGACTGGCGAGGAGCGCTTCCACAGCTTTGCCGGCGTTCCGATCGTTCGGCTCGAAAGTCCGATCGGCGTGCTTGCCGTCCAGCATGCCGAGCCCCGGCGCTACGAGGACGTCGAAATCGAGGCACTTCAGACGGTCGCGATGGTGTTGTCCGAAATGATTGCTGGAGCGCGCCTCGTCGATGGAGCGCGACGAAGTCGGCTTCGGAGCGCTGGCCCGCTCCGACTGCCAGGGCTCAAGCTCGTTGCCGGCATGGCACGGGGAATTGCGGTCTTCCACGAGCCGCGAGTCATTGTCGAGCACACGGTCGCTGAAGATATCGAAGCCGAACGGGACCGGGTCTATGCCGCCTTTCGAAAGATGCGCGAACAGATCGACAACATGGCGCGTGAAACTGAGTTCGGCATCGCTGGCGAGCATCAGGAGATCCTCGAAACGTACCGCATGTTCGCTTACGACGAGGGTTGGTCGCGTCGAATAAACGCGGCGATTGACAGCGGCCTCACTGCCGAAGCGGCCATTGAACGTGTGCAGCAGCGTACTCGGGCAAGGATGCGCGAGATCGATGATCCCCTTCTCCAGGAGCGCATGCACGACCTCGAGGACCTATCAAACCGGCTGCTGCGGATCGTCTCCGGGCGAATGGGAACGGCAGCGCAGACCGGCCTTACGCATGACGCGGTGCTCATCGCGCGGACACTCGGTCCCGCAGAGCTGCTCGAATATGATCGACGGCGACTCAAGGCAGTGCTGCTTGAGGAAGGCTCGCTGACGTCGCACATGACTATTGTTGCACGGGCCATCGGAGTGCCCGTGATCGGCCGCCTCCATGACATTCGGCATAGTGTCGAAGAGGGGGAAACAATTCTCGTCGATGGCGACAATGGCAGTGTCATCATCCGGCCGACGCGCCAGCTTCTCGCCAATTTCGATCATCGCATGGCGCTTAGCCAAAAGCGGCGTGCCGAATTTGCCGCCGTGCGTAACCTTCCAGCGACAACACGTGATGGCGTGACCTGCAGCGTCATGGTGAATGCAGGGCTCGCGGAGGACGCCGCTACGCTCTCGATGACCGGAGGAGAGGGAATCGGTCTCTTTCGAACGGAGTTCCAGTTCCTCGTCTCAGCAACTCTTCCGGGCCGCGATCGGCAGTTGCGCCTCTATACGAAGGTTCTTGATGCTGTCGGCAACCGGCCGGTCGTGTTCCGAACGGTCGACATCGGCGGCGATAAAGCACTTCCCTATCTCACCGATGATGCGGAGGAACAGGCCGAGAACCCGTCCATGGGTTGGCGTGCGCTGCGCCTTTCGCTCGATCGATCGACGCTCATGAAAGCACAGGCTCGAGCGTTGATTGAAGCGTCGGCTGGCCGAGTGCTGCGCGTCATGTTCCCAATGGTGTCCGAGCCATGGGAATATGAGGAAGCGCGTGGGTTGTTCGAAGAACAGGTGGAGTGGGCGCGCAAGAGCCACCGCAAGCTTCCTAAACGAATTGAGTTCGGCGCGATGCTCGAGGTGCCAAGCCTTGCCGAAATGCTCGATCAACTCCTTCCGCGAGTCGATTTCATTTCGATCGGAACGAACGATCTTACGCAGTTCCTGTTCGCTGCCGATCGTTCGGATCCTCGGCTTGCGCAGCGTTATGACTGGCTTAGTCCGGCGATCCTCCGGTTTCTCAAGCGGATCATTGATGCTTGTGACGCCGCCGGCGTGACGGTCCGCGTTTGCGGAGAAATGGCTGGCCGGCCACTTGAAGCAATGGCGCTCATCGGCCTTGGAGCGACAAAGGTTTCGATCACGCCTGCTGCCGTTGGACCGGTCAAGGCTATGATCCGTTCTCTCGATGCTTCGGCAATACGCACACGAATGGATCAACTCTTGGCCAAGCCGCCGAGAGATTTACGCAAGGCGCTGACCGATTGGGCGCGGCGACACGCGGTCGTCATCGGCTAGCTTCTCGGTTGACAGCGGTGCTGCATCGCCCAAACAGGGGAAATGGCGAAGCGCGAACCAGATCCGGAACCGTTGCCCGAAGAGCAAATCGAGCCGGAGCTCGCGCCGGTCGGCGAACGACTTCGTGCCGCACGGGAACAAAAAGGTCTTAGTCTCGAGGATGTCGCGGCGCAGACGCGAATTCCGCGCCGGCACCTCGAGAGCATCGAGAATGCCGAATGGGACAGTCTTCCAGCGCCGACTTACACGATTGGCTTTGCCAAAAGCTATGCGTCCGCAGTTGGCCTTGATCGTGCAGAAATCGGCGATCAGCTCCGTGAGGAGATGGGTGGCCAGCGTTTCGCATCCACTTCTGCCGACGTGTTCGAGCCAGCGGATCCTCGCCGGACAATGCCCAAGGGGCTCGTCATCGGCGCCATCATCGCCGTCGTCCTGCTCGTCGTCGTCATGAGCTGGCTTAACAAGCGATCGCTCGAGACGCCCGAATCGGGCAGCGGCAGCGGGGCGGCACAAATTGCAGCTCCGGTTGTAGCCGCACCCGCAGCACCGATCACGCGCGTGGCACCCGCGAAACCAGCGACCCCTCAAGGTCCCGTCGTCCTTACCGCAACCGACGCAGTCTGGCTTCAGGTCAGCCAAAAAGGCGGTCCGACACTTTATTCGGGTACGCTCCAGCCAAACCAGAGCTACACGGTTCCCGCAACGGCCACGGCGCCTGTACTCAAGACAGGCAAACCCGAGGCCCTCAAGATCACGGTCGGAAACGAAACTGCGCCCGCGGTCGGGCCGGCGGCGACCACGGTCTCGAATGTCAGCTTGTTGCCGGCTGACCTAATGAAGGTTCCCGCAGCAGCTGGCACGGCGACTTTCAAGCCAAGTTCGGGCCCGGTTCCAGCGACACAGCCCGGCACTGCGCCCGCAAATGTCGCGCAGTGAACCGGCTTCCTCGGTTCATCTAGGCTGAACCGGGTTCATCGACGCGCAAGCCGCAACGCCATATTGATGAGTCATCGCTAAGCGTGGGGAAATGTTCGTGAAATCTCGCCTGACTACCGCTCTTGCGAGCGGCGCCTTGTTGGCGCTCGCTCCGTCGCTTGCACTTGCCGAGCAAAGACCAGCTCCCACGCCCGAGCAGCGAATTGACCGGCTTGAGAAGCAGGTCCAGCAGATGCAACGGCAGGTTTTCCCGAAGGGCCGCCCCGCCGACACTGCCGGCTTTTCCGATGATCCGGCAGCAACGCAATCTTCGGTTGTCTCGCTCGACCAGCGGTTGGATGCCCTCGAAAAGCAGATGGCGGACTTGGTCCGGCAGTCCGAAGAGAATGGCAACCGGCTCCGCGGGGTCGAAGCCGGAATGACCCAGATGAAGAATGATGAGGACCAGCGGATCGCGAGCCTCGAGCAGAAGATTGCGCAAGTGCAGGCTGCGCCGCCTCCGGTAGAAACGGTCGATGCGAGCCCGCCGGTGCCACCAGGGGTCGGCAAAACGAGAACCGTTCCCGTCGGCAAGCCGCCGGTGAGAAGTTCCTCCGAGATGCCGACGACGGGTGGCGTTGTCGAAGCGGTTGCGGCCGAGGACCCGGGCGAGGATGCCTACACTCAAGGATTTCACGAGTGGGAAGCAGGACAATATGACCAGGCGATCAGCACTCTTCGAGCGTTCACGGCCGCCTATCCGAAGCATAAGCGGGTAAGCTACGCCAACAATCTCATCGGGCGCGCGCTCCTTGACAAGGGGGACGCGCGTGCAGCTGCGACCGCATTGCTCGCCAATTACCGAAGTAATCCTGGCGGAGAGCGCGCGCCGGACAGTCTTTACTATCTTGGGCAGGCACTAATGAAGCTTGGGCAACCGGGCCAGGCGTGCAAGGCATATTCCGAAATGGATGCGGTCTACGGTGCGAAGATCCGCCCGGATCTCAAGAAGCTCGAGCTCCAAGGTAAAGA
>DASRBJ010000358.1:0-2534 GCA_035653695.1 Sphingomicrobium sp. | reverse complement strand
GGCCAACGATAATGCCGAGCCAGCTTAAGTAACTGGTGAGATTGTCGGCCTGGGCGGAAGAATAATCACTCTGCTCGATCTGCCCAGCGCGCGACGCTCGTTCCGCGCGAATGATCTCGTCGAGCTTCTTTTCAAGAAGATCGCCGGTGCTCGGCTGGTTATTCGCGCCGTGCGATGCCTGGTAGAAATAGCGGATACCGGTGTCGCCCTGCCGTGCAAGAGCGGCGTGCGCAGCAAGCGAGAGTTCCTGGTCGCGCTTGTCGAACAACCGCTCGAGCTCGGCGACGCGGCGAAGCTGCGCGGGGCTGTTTCGTTCAAGGTCCTTGAGCTGGTCAATCTGGTAGCCGGCAAGCTGCCAGTCCGACGCATAGATATTGCCGCTCGTCTTTGGGTTCTCGTCGAGAACGAAACGGGCAAGCGCGGCTTCCGCCTTGGAAATGTTGGCGCTCACGTTTCGGACGATGAGCGCAACTTCGTAGGAGTGACGTTCCGCGCTCAGCGCTTGCTCGCGCGCGTCGTTCGCGAGCTTGACCGCGAACACCATGGCCATGAGGATGAGGGCCGCAAGGAGACCCAAGGCCGCAGCACCGCCGCGCCTCCAGTCGAACCGGACGTCCTCCCCATCGTCCATCATGTTCCCAATGTAGTCACGTTAACCTTTGGGTGGAAGGCAAAGGTTCCATGGAAATTGTTCAGCTTATGCAGCCTGTGGCACGGCCTGCCGCAGCGAACATGCCGAGGATTTCGCCGACCTGGTCTTCCGTGTGAAGCGCGCACAGCGAACAGCGAAGGAGGGTCATTCCGGCGGGTGTTGCGGGCGGCCGTGCAAGGTTCACGTAAAGGCCTTCGTTGAGAAGCGCCTCCCACATCGCCGCTCCCTTCTCGAGGTCGGGCATGATGACGGCTATGATTGCCGATTGCGGCTCGTCGGTGCCGAGCTTGAACCCAAGCTGGCGAAGTCCCGAATGAAGCCTCTTACTGTTCTCCCACAGATGCCTGCGCTTGTCGGCGCTGTCCATGAGCTTACGGATCGATGTTGCCGCGGTTGCAACCACTGACGGCGGGAGAGACGCCGTAAAGACATAAGGTCGGCAGACGAGGCGCAGAATCTCGAACTTCGGGTGATTGGAAACGCAAAAGCCGCCAACGGTGCCAACCGACTTTGAGAAGGTGCCGATGATGAAATCGACCTCGTCGATGACGCCCTGCGCCTCGGCGACCCCTCGGCCATGTTCACCGATGAACCCCATCGAATGGGCTTCGTCGACGAGGACCATTGCGCCGTTCGCCTTGGAGACGCTGACCATCTCTCTTAGCGGCGCAATGTCGCCGAGCATCGAATAGACGCCCTCGAGGACGACGAGTTTTCCAGCGCCTTCGGGCACGCGCTTCAACCGCTTTTCGAGAGCCTCGATGTCATTGTGGCGGAAGGGAACGATCTGGGCATTGCCCATCGCGCAACCATCGTAAATCGACGCATGGCTGTCGATGTCGAGGATGATGTAATCGTCCTTGCCCGCAATCGTCGAGATGATGCCGAGATTTGCCTGGTAGCCGGTCGAGAAGACCATGGCATGGTCCATCGCATAGAAGTCCTTGAGCGCCGTCTCGACGGTCTTGTGCCCGCCGTAGGTGCCGTTGAGGACGCGGCTGCCGGTGGTTCCCGAGCCGAACTCCTCGAGCGCTTTCTTGCCCGCGGCGATGACGTCGGGATCGAAGGTCATCCCCATGTAATTGTAGGTGCCAAGAAGGATCGTGCGTCGACCATTGCAGATCGCGACGGTCGGGCTCTCGACCTTCTCCATGACGAGATTGAACGGGTCGGTGACTCCGGTCTTGAGCAGCGTCTCGCGCTGCTCGATGAGCGGGTCAAACTTGGAAAAGAGGTCGTTCACGCCTTAAGCTTCTGAAGCGCATCGACGAGCTGCCCAACAGTCTCGATCTCCGCCTGCATGTTCATCGAGATGATGACGTCAAACTCGTCTTCGATGTTAGCAACGAAGTCGAGCACGGTAAGGCTGTCCCACTCGAGGTCCTGCGCGAAGCGGGTCGCTTCGCTGACTTCGATTCCCTTCCGGTTGAAGGGTTCGATGAGTTTGAGAACTTTGGTGAGTTTTTGCTGGCGGTCGGACATTGCGCGCTCGTTAAAGGTCGCGCCCCCGTTTCGCAACGCGAAGAAGTCATCAGTGCGGCAAATGCGTGGCGCTTCTGCGCACGTGCGTTCTCGAAGCTTAAAGCCAGTTCTTTTCGCGATACCAGGAAGCAGTGCTCTTGAGACCGTCGATCGTTGCGATTTGCGGTTGCCAGAGACAAGCAGGCGCCGAGCGCTTGGGCTCGACGACCCAGTTCCGGTGCGAAAAATAAGCGGCGCGATCGGCAGTAAGCTTGGCACGTTCGCCGCGAAGCAAGTGGTCGGCATGCGCCGCGATCCGAAGAACGAGGCTCGGCGAGGAAATGACCGCGGCCCTGGTCCCGACCGCTGAGGCGAGCGCCTTTCCAAATTCGCGGTGCGTCCATCCGCCGGGCTTCCCGTC
>DASRBJ010000357.1:0-2969 GCA_035653695.1 Sphingomicrobium sp. | reverse complement strand
GAGCACGACCGCATCGCTCCCGCAGCAACCGCGCCGTCGGGACAGAAGATCGCCATCGCTTCCGGCCATGTGGGAATGATCGTCGGCTCCGCGCGCAAGCGGCTGCACGAGGCACTCGCGGCATTTCTCTCGGGGTAGAGGACTGGCGCACCCGACAGGATTCGAACCTGTGGCCTTTGCCTTCGGAGGGCAACGCTCTATCCAGCTGAGCTACGGGTGCTTGAGCTGGGCTTAGCCTCAGTGATCAGCACCGGCAACCCGGGTTGAGAAACGCTTGCAGTGCTTCATGCAGACGATGGCGCGCTGAGCCGACAATCATTCCCACGTGGCCTGCATCAATGGCTTCAATGTGCCCTGCGGCTGCCGTTTGTGGTGGCACAATCAGATCTCTCGCCGCTGTCAGATGAAGCGTGGGGACAGATAGATAATCTGCGACTCTTCGAGATCCAACCATCCATGTGCCCGTTCCTGGCCGATCCTTGCCGAAGAGCTCCTCAACAAGCTCTTGCGCAGCCGGGTAAGGCAAAGGTTCGCCTTCGTTCGCCCATTGCTCGAGTTCGACAAAGCGACGCGACGCAGCGCTCGAGGGGTCGAGCTCTGAAAACTCTGCGAACTTGCTGACGGTTCGATCGGGATCGAGTGACCAGAACGCTGCCTGCAGGACTTCCATCGGAAGTGCACCGAGCTGTCGAGCGGCGCTCTGCGACTGGCGCCACATGTCCCGGAGCGCATCATGTGATCGCTTTGGATAGTTCGCGAATCTCCAAGGCGAGGCGAGCGTAATGAGACATTCGACCTCGACAAGATTTGCTGCCGCAACGGCCATCGTGCCTCCTAGGCAGTAGCCAACTAAAGCGACAGGAGACCCGATCTCCTTGATCAGCGGCAGGAGCAATTCGTTGACGTGTTCCGCAACGGATAGCTGCGCACGCTCGCTCGCTTTTCCCCAATCGAGTAAATATGTTCGTCGACCCATTTGAGCGATCGCGCGCGTCAGCGAGACCTCATCATCGAGATCGAGTATCCGCGGAGGATTAATGAGCGACGGGACGAGGAGTGCCGGTGGACCACTCCCCCCATAGTCGCGCAATGCAGCACCGCGAACGCGCGCGACTTCCGGCGGCTGAGGTCGGCGCTCATGCCGTGGTGCACGTTCGTACGCACGCAGACCGGCGAGCGCCTCGGACGCAAGTCTTGGGTCCCGTGTTGAGACTTGCCGTACCAGTTCGAGAAAGAGCGGAAGCGGCCGCGGCGCGCGTTCATGTTGCAGCGCACTATATTCGAGTAGTAAGTCGCGCTTCCGGTTTGGGGAGCTGTTCATGTCCAAGGCATCGGGCAAAGTGACAATCAAGAAGTACGCGAACCGGCGGCTCTATGACACCGAAAGCTCGACTTACATCACGCTCGACAGGCTTGCGCAAATGGTTCGCGAAGGCCGCGAGTTCGAAGTGGTCGACGCGAAGAGCGGGGAAGACATCACACGCCAGGTGCTGACGCAGATAATCGTCGAGGAAGAGGCACGCGGAAGCACCATGCTTCCACTGAATTTCCTTAAGCAGCTGATCGGCCTCTACGGAAATTCAATGCAAAATTTCGTGCCGCAATATTTGGAAGCGGCGATGGATGCCTTTCAACGCAACCAGACTGCTGTCCAGGATGCGCTTGGCGGGAATGTTTTCGCCGATCTTGCAAAGCGCAACATGGCGATGTTCGAGGACGCAAGTCGCGCTTTTACAGGTAAGGCGAAAGCGCAGGCTGCTCCAACTAACAGCGACGTTGAGCAATTGAAGGCGGAGCTCGCGGCGCTCCAGGCAAAGGTCGATCGCCTAAGCCGCTGACGAAAAATGCACCTACGCCACGCCGCAGCGTCCGCGCTGCTTTTCTCGTCGTCGCTTCTCGCGCAGCGCGGTCTCGACTTCAGCACCGCGACTCCGATAGCCGGAACCTGGAACTATAGTTCGACAAGCGACGGTACGGAGGCCCGTTTCATCGACTCGACGTCCAATCCGCAGCTGATCATTCACTGCACACGCGAGACGCGCATTGTCGCAATATCGAGACCGGCAGTTGCCGCTTCACCCGCCCTCGATATCTGGACGAGTTCGGAGCAGAGAAGCATCCCTTCGATATTCAATGCGGCAACTGGGCGTCTGACGATCGCGCTGTCGGCCGGCGACCCCATTCTCGACGCGATGTCGAACAGCCGGGGGCGCATTGCCGTGGTTGCTGGAACGCAGCCAGCACTTGTGCTGCCGCCTTGGCCAGAACTTGCGCGGGTGATTGAAGACTGCCGCGCTTGAGCGAGCGCGAAGCGACGATGATTGCTTAATGTTTAAATGATTACAAGTCTTGCGCTTGCCGCTGCTTATGACATCTTCACTCCTGGCTTCAACGCAGCGAAAGGAGGTGATCCGATGTCTCATGGTTCAGCAGGGAGGTCGGAGAGGGGTGTTCGCAGACCCTGAGTGCTGACGAACGGCCACACCTCTGGCCGCTGACCATGTCGAAGGGCATCGCTGCAGAACCGCAGCGGTGCCCTTTAACATGTCAGCTAAATGATACTCGAAATATCATTCGGGAACCGTTACGGCCTTGAAGTGTCTTTTCCGCCAAGACGGGAGGAGATGAAGCAATGGCCAAATCCGCACGTAAAGATTCAACTGGTTCGACATCGAGCAGTGGCAACGAAACGGTCGACAAGCTCGCAAGAGCTGCAATGAGCAAGGAAATGCTTGCTGCAGGGCTAGCCGCGGCCGCCGCCGCGATCAGTGCAAGTCCCAAAGCGCGACGCGCAATAAGAGACGCGGGTCTCGACGCCGCCGATACCGCTACGCAGGCGGCAAGCAACGTCATGGCGAGCGCGACGAAGCTTGGATCTTTGATTGCGGAAGCCGTTGCCGAGGCAGCGCAACGAGTAATGTCCGGCAAATGGACAAGTGATGAAAGTTCTGGCGGTAGCTCGACGTCCT
>DASRBJ010000356.1:0-4309 GCA_035653695.1 Sphingomicrobium sp. | reverse complement strand
GATGTTCGAGAAATAGCGGTAGATTTCATAGCTTTCATATTGCTGCAGCAATTGGTCGGTGATGATAGGGTCGCGAGTCTCAGTGCCGGTGTAAATGGCGTCGAACATGTGAGCTTCGACGGAAAGATCGTACCCCAGCCCGTGGAAATGTTCGTACCAGTTTGGATATTTGATGATGACGTGAACGCGTGGATTCTCCTCGTGTGCTGGGCCAAGCACGAGGTCGCGGCTTACTTCGCGCATTTTGTCGAGCCGGTAATCCGTCCAGCTGCGATTACCCTTGGCAGCAATGTCAGCGTCGGACTTGGAAGTGTAGAAGAAGAAGTCATCCAGGATCACTTCGTCAAAGTGCCGCGATATCAGCCGCACTGCGCGTTCGCATTCCGCGCGGTCCGCAGCATTCTCATAGTCGAAGGTACCGAACTGCCCCGCAGAGCCGCCCGCCGCGAGTGTAATACCTCCGGACGTCTCAATGCCCTTCGCCTGGAATGCGCGCTTCACCGCTTCGAGTTCCGCATCGGTCGCGAACAGGCGGTCGCGGTATGCTTCAATGTACACCTTGTCGAATTTGAGCTGCGACGATACGCGGTCGAAATCGCGCGCGAATGTCGCGGGATCGGCAAGTCGCTTCGTGTCGCGAACAGTAATGTAGATTGCCGCGCGAAAATTCTTGTAGGCAGCGGCAGTCGCCGGAGCCGGTCCAACCAGGCTGCATGACAAGGCGATTGCGACAAGCGCGAACATGCGTACCAGCACCATCGGCGGTCCCCTTTTCCTGTTAGCGTTACCAATAGTCGGCGGACGAACAGGAGCAAGCGGCTGGCGAGGTGCGTTTGCAAGGATATGGCATGGACGCGTGAACCGACGTACGAAAAGCCGGACATCAGCGTCCGTGCAACGACGCTCTATTATGAAATCATCGCGCCCATCATGCTCAAGTTTCTCGAGCGGCGGCTGCTGAACCTCTTTCGCTGTCGCGAGGGCAAATGCTTCTTTCAGCGCAATCGAGAACATCCTCCGAGCGGAAACGAGTTTGACAAGCTCGTGCACTTCGAACGCGTCGATCAAAAAAACGGTCGAAGCGAGGACTATTTATATATCTGCTCGGCAGAGGAGATCATTTCGTGCGCCAAGGTGCAGTCAGTCGAATTTCATGGCTGGGGAAGTAGTGCGGGATCCGTCGAGACGCCCGACCGGTTGGTCATCGACCTCGACCCTGATCCGGGCCTCGACTTTGCCCAAGTGAAGCGTGCCGCGCTCAAGGTCCGCAATGGCCTGGAGGCGGTCGGGCTTGAATGCTTCCCGCTGCTGTCAGGCGGGAAAGGCGTCCATGTCGTCGTCCCCCTTGAGCCCGTTGCGCAGTGGGACGAGGTGCGCGAGTTCGCCAGAACCTTTTGCGCCGCACTGTCCGAAACTGATCCGGAACATTTCACCGTCGCGCTTCGAAAACAGCAGCGACGTGGACGGATCTTCCTCGATTTCCTGCGCAACCAACGAACCGCCACGGCGATCATGCCTTATTCGGCGCGCGCAAGGGCAACCATGCCGGTTGCCGCTCCAATCAACTGGGAAGAGCTGAAAGACATTGGCAGCTCGGCGGCGTTTACTATCGCTGACGTTGGACAGCTGATTGAGCGCTCAGCGAGCCGAGAACTCAAATCCTGGGGTGCTGGCCAACAGCGACTTCCTATTCTCCGGTGATCGGCTCAGCCCATTCACGCGCTTTTTCGGCAGCATTCAATTCTCGGATCAGCGCGTCGACACTTCGCGTTAGCTCTCCGAGGAAGGTGATCTCGTGTCTTGCTCCGCGGTAGCTCTCAGCCATCAGGATTGCATCGATGAGAATTGGAACGACGAGGCTTTCCGGATCGTCGATCTCCTCGAGAGCTCGCAGCTTCGCTAGTGCCTTGCGACGCGCCGCGATGGGGTCAGCCATTGCTTCGCTACGGCCAATACACCAACCCATGACTACTCTCCTTCACGATGGATGAAGGATACTCGGCGCCGGCGCCGCGAGAAGTTCAACCTGCCGTAGCAGCAGCGCGGACTGGCGCAGCTTGGGGCGCCGTCGTCCCCCATCGAGCGCCGGGAAACATTGCGCCTAGTGGATAGTCACCGCCTGCGGCTCCTCGCGGAGCAGCCTCTTCGCGCCGGCGGACGAAACGGCGAAGACGAAAAGCACGGCATAGCAAAGTGCGGGGACGATGAAGGCCACGACGTAGTTTGTGTGCTGCGAGACAAGGCCAGTGAGCGGCGGGATTGCGGCGCCGCCCACGATGGAAAAACACAGGAAACCCGACGTTGCTTCTTCCGATGCGGAAGAGCGCTCGAGCGTGATCGTGAAGATCACTGGGAACATGATCGAGTTGAATAGGCCAATCGCGAGGGCCGCATAACCCGCCGCCGCGCCGCCTGTTGAAAATACGAAGACGCACAAAGCACAAGCAATTGCCGTGAACAGTGCAAGGAGCCGCGGCGCCGGCACCTTGGTCAACAGTGCCGAACCGATCAACCGCCCGACCATTGCGCCGCCCCAGTAGAGGCTTACGAATTTGCCGGCGGTCTCAAGAGCGATGTTCCACACGCCGGTGCTGTTGAGAAACAGCGCCATCTGCGTCCCGATCGAGACCTCTGCGCCGACATAGAGAAAGATGGCAAGCCCGCCGAAAAGCGCCCAGGGCGCGGACGCCGCCTCGCTCATGGCCGCTGCTATGCCGAGCGAACCCCCCGTCCGTTCGGGCGATGCCGAGTTGATGAGCTTTCGCCCGGCAAAGATCAGAAGCCCAATGAGGAGGATGAGCCCCGCGATCCAGAAGAACGCTCGATCGATACCGGCGAGTGAGTGATTGCGTGCCGCTGCAGTAACGATTGTTCCTTTTTTGACCTCAATTCCCTTGAGGAAGAGGAACGCGCCAAGATAGGGTCCAATAAACGTGCCGAGGCTGTTGAACGCTTGACTGAACGTCAGCCGGAAATGGCTCCGTTCCGGTGGCCCGAGGACCGCCGCCAGCGGATTGGCAGCAACCTGAAGGACCGTGATTCCGCTTGCGAGCACGAACAATCCGAGGAGGACGATCTCGTACACCGCTATGTTGGCGGCGATCAGCATGATCATGCAACCAACCACCATCATGACGAGAGCCGCTAGGACAGTCGGCACCGATTTCGCGCGCCGCAACAACGTCGCGGCCGGAAGGCTCACAACCCCATAAGCGATAAAGAAGGCCGAGGCGCTGAGCTGTGCCTCGACATCAGAGAGATGGAAAATGCCTTTGACAGCGGCAACGAGCGGATCGACGAGCGACGTGATGAAGCCCCAGGCGAAGAACAAGCAGGTGACGAGAGCGTAGGCGCCTACGAACCCGCGCGACGGAGTCTGTTGCATAAACCTCATCAAATGTTTTGCGCGAAGCTGACAGCCATTTGGTAGTCGCACAAGAACCCTTGTTGGAGTTAACAATGGCGCATGCGACGTTTCATCCTGCTTCTGCTGGTCTTTTCGATCGCGCTTCACGAGCCGGCAACAGCGCAGCAGGTGCGGATCGATAGCGGCGAAGTTGAAGGAAAATCATGGAACGGCACCTTCCTGTTCCGTGGCATTCCGTTCGCTGCTCCGCCAGTTGGGGATCTTAGGTGGAGACCGCCGCAGCGGCCGGCCAGTTGGAAGGGCGTGCGGCGCTCCGCCGAGCAGCCGTCTTCATGTCTTCAGAATGATTATGGCTGGAACCATTCCGATTTCCTTATCGGAAGCGAGGATTGCCTAACGCTTGACGTCAGGACTCCTTCGCTTCGCGGCAAGCTTCCCGTGCTGGTGTGGATTCATGGCGGAAGCAACCGCGCCGGAGGTCCCAATGACATCGTCCTCTCCGATCTTGGAAAATCGGTCGTCCTTGTCGGCATTCGCTACCGCCTCGGAATCTTTGGCTTCCTCTCGCACCCGCAACTGACTGCTGAACAGGGGGCTTCGGGCAATTACGGCCTCATGGACCAACGCGCAGCACTGCAGTGGGTGCGCCGCAATATCGCGCGTTTCGGCGGCGATCCAGCCAATGTCACGATAGCTGGCGAATCCGCCGGATCCGAGGATGTCGGACTGATGCTCGTCGCGCCATCGGCTCGCATCCTGTTCAAGAGGGCAATCATGGAAAGCGGGACGCCGGGCTTTGGCGTGCCGTTTCGAAGCCTGCGTGAAGCGGAGCGCATCGGCGAGCAGGCGGCATCACTACTCGGCACTCGTAGCAATCTCGCGAGTATGCGTGCTGCGCCCGCGGCAGTGCTTCTCGAAGTCGATCGCAAGCTTCATGACGAC
>DASRBJ010000355.1:0-6902 GCA_035653695.1 Sphingomicrobium sp. | reverse complement strand
CGAAGGGCAGGATGTGCGACTGGCCGCTCTTGTCGACCAACGTAACGTTTCCATTCTCAATGCCCTGAAGCGTTCCGGAAAACTGCTTGCGACCGTCGCGCTGGTCGGCAAGCGTGATCCGCGCTTCGTGGCCGGCCCAGTCGGAATAGTCGCTTTGCCGAGTAAGCGGCCGATCGATCCCAGGCGAACTCACTTCCAGCCGATAGCTGCCCTCGACCGGGTCGTTCTGGTCGAGCCAGTCCGACAGGCGGCGCGAAATTGTCTCGCAGTCCGAAAGGTCGAGCTGGCGTGTGTCCGGTCGCTCGGCCATCACCTGCAGGGTGGGATCGGAAGTTCCGCCGATCATCGCGACGCGCACGAGCTCGTAGCCGAGGCTCTTCACCTCGGGTTCGATCTGTCTTGCAAGTGCCGCGACATCCGTCACGCCGGACTTTCCTTTACGCCAAAAACTCAAAAAATCTCTCGGACCGGAGCCGTGGAGCCCCAGCCTCAGGCATCGGACGATGTCGAGGAGAGAGGCTCGATATAGGCCGGTCGAAAGGGCAGGGCAAGACCGCCGTTAGGCAGCTTCGCCGATCAGCTTCTGCTTCCCTTCAAGCGTCAACGAGGTGAGCAGCGAAGGCGAGTCTCTCGTCAAGGGTTCAGTGACCGTCATTGACGGCAAGGCGGTCAATGCCGGAAGCGGTGGGCCGTCGGCGAACAATGCGGACTTTCCAAGATCCCATCGGCAGAGGCGAAAGACGACCGACGTTTGAAGAACGCCAAGGCCGTAAGTGCAGCTCCGCTGGAAGTTGATGCTCGAGGCTTCCGGAAAATATTTCGTCGGGCACGATATTTCGCCGACCCGGAAACCGGCCCAGAGCGCCTGCGCAATCATCTGGTTATCGAAAATGAAATCATCGGAGCAGGCGGCAAGCGGCAGCCGCTCGAGAACTTCGCGGCGCCACGCTCGGTAGCCCGTGTGATATTCGCTGAGCTTGGCTCCAAGCAGGAGGTTCTGGAAGCCGGTAAGGAGGCGGTTCGCTACATATTTATAGACGGGCATCCCGCCGCGCAGCGCACCGCCGCCGAGGATCCTTGAACCGAATACCGCGTCATAATGGCCAGACGCGATCATCGCGGCCATGGCTGTGATCAGCCGCGGTGAATATTGATAATCCGGGTGGAGCATCACGACGATATCCGCGCCGCGTGCGAGAGCTTGCGCATAGCAAGTCTTCTGATTGGCTCCGTAACCGCCGTTTCGCGCGTGGATGATTGTGTGGATGCCAAGCTTTCCAGCAATAAGAGCGGTGTCGTCCGTGCTTGCATCATCGACGAGGATGACGTCGTCGACGATCTCGTGCGGGATCTCGTTGTAGGTGCGCTCGAGCGTCCTTGCTGCATTGAATGCCGGCAGGATGACGGCGATTTGCAGACCGTCGATCATCGGCTAGTTCCGCTGCTCGCGAGCATCGGGAGGTTCACGCAATCGGCGAAATGAGAGATAGGGGACAAGGTGCGCTCCTGACCGGATTGGCCGAACGAGGCTTGGGACCGCTCCCCTGAATTATCCAGTCCCAACCCTGGTCAGCACGCATACCACGGCTGACGGCAGTAGGAAGCGCTTATTGCTCTTCCTGTCGTGGCTTTTGCTCGTCGCGTGGCTTTTTTGGAAGCATGTTGTCTGGCGCGACGAGGTCCGTGCCTTCTCGCTCGCACTATCCGGTTCGAGCGTCGGCCAAATGCTTCGCAACGTCCAGGGCGAAGGTCACCCCGGCTTGTGGTACCTTATCCTTCGAGCCCTTCATGACGTTTTCCCGACGCGTGAGGTTCTTCCTGCTGCGGCGCTCGTTATCTGGATTGCGGCGATCGCCTTATTCACATGGAAATCGCCCTTTCGCACCTTCCTCGTTGCGCTCGTCCTCTTCAGTCTTTTCGGCGCGTTCGATTATGCGGTAATCGCGCGCAACTACGGAATTGCAGCGCTCGTCATGTTTGCGCTCGCGGCCGTCTACCCCCGTGTGAAGCGGACTCTTTGGTTTGGCCTCGTCCTCGCCGTCCTTGCCAATACGAACGTACCGAGCACGATCCTCGCCGGCGCGTTCCTGCTGTTCCGGTTCTTCGAAATGCTGACGGATGGCAAACCGACGATCCGCGACTGGTCCATCTTCGCTGGAAATGCATTTCTTTCGCTCGTCGGAGCATTCCTCTCCTTCGTTCTCGTCTATCCGCCGATGAACGAGGGGGCGGTATCGCTGAACTACGGCCACATCACCCTCATCAGCATCGCTGCTGCGCTCGCCGATGGGACCAAGGGCTTTTCAAACCTCCTTCTCAATGCTCACGGCCTTGCGCCACCAATAATACTATGGACGTCATGCCTTGCCTTCGTCCGACGACCACCGGCCCTCCTTGCCGCGCTTGCAGGCCTTGCAGGGCTCAAGCTCTTCTTCTTCTTCGTTTATCCCTCCGGCTACCGCCACGAAGCCTTGTTCGTGGTGTTTCTCCTCGCTCTCGCCTGGATTGAACATGAATCGGTCGATCGAGCATCGGAGGATAAGGCCTGGACGCAACGCGTCGCACTGATCGGCCGAGCGGCGTTGCTGTTGGTGCTTGCCGCGCAAACACTTGATCTTGGAAAGCCGCTTTTGCTCCAGGCAAAGGGACTGCCGTTCAGCCAGTCGGCCAATGCCGCGCGATTGATCGAGCGTCCGGATCTTAAGCGAGCGATCGTCATCGCCGATCCTGACCTGATGCTCGAGCCACTTCCCTATTACATCGACAACCCCTTGTGGTTTTTACGCGAGGAACGTTTCGACCGGCTGTTCTTCAAGACGAGTAGCGAGCGCCAGCAGATCTCGCTCGACACGATCCTTGTTGATGCCGCTCGGCTCAACCAGACCTATCGAAGACCAGTCGTGATCCTGCTTCAGACGGACCTCGATGCCGCTAAGCCGGGCGCTCACCTCACGATGTACCGTGACTCGACGAGCGTGTCGCAAGCGGCGATCGGGCGATTTCGTCGATCCACGCGTCTCGTTGCGCGACTTGGGCCCGCGATCACGGACGAACATTATGACCTGTACGTCTACCGTGGTTGAGAACGGCCGAGCGCACGATCTTCGGCATGGATGCGGATCGCGAGAATGACCGCGTTCAGCAAAGTGAACACGAGGGCGATGCGCCAGAGCCCAAAGGCGAGCGGTAAGACCAGGATCTCGGCGACGACGACGATATAATTTGGATGGCGCGTGAAGCGATAGGGTCCGCCCCCGACGAGGGGAGCTTCCGGAAGGACGATGATCCGTGTTGTCCACCGCTCGGCAAGCGTTGCAAGAACCCAGACGCGGCCAAGTTCGATCACCAGGAAGAAGGCCAGCCACAAGGGCCGTATGCTGTGCGGCAAGGCGAACAGCCAAAGGCTTGCAAGCCAGGCGGCGTGGAGAGCAACGATCGCCGGATAGTGTCTCGGTGCGTATTCGCGCGCACCAAGCGATAGCAGCCGCCGTGTGTTGCGCCGTGCAAGCCACAGTTCGGCAATCCGCTCGAACGTTACCAACGACAGGATCAGGATGTTTAGGATCACGGCGCGTCGAGCATGAGGCCAGCGCAGGTGAAGCCTGGACCAAATGCCGTCATCATCACCTTGTTCGGCAGCGGTTGCGCAAGAAGACGGTCGAGAACGAACATCACCGTTGGAGCGCTCATGTTGCCATAGTCGCGCAGGACCTCTCGTTCGATGTTCAAAGTACCCTGGTTAAGGTCAAGAGCGCTTTCAATTGCGTCGATCACCTTCACCCCTCCCGGATGACAGCAAAATCGATCGATATCGCTTGCGCTTGTTCCAACGGCAGCCGTCATCTCGCCAACCGCTTCGGCAAGTTCCGCTTCGACGAAGGGCGGAATGGCGCGATCAAACACCACCGAAAGTCCCGGATCCTCAACGTCCCAGCCCATGATTCGAAGCGTATCGGGCCAAAGCTTTTCAGCAGAGCCGCCAATATGAGCGAGACTATGCTTTCCGCTCGTGACGACCGCCGCTGCCGCGCCGTCGCCAAACAGCGCGGTTGCAACAACCGCTGCAGGATCATCGCTGTCGAGGCGAATCGAAATCGAACATGTCTCGACCGTGACGAACAGCCAGACGCTTCCCGGATCGGCCGTTGCAAGGCGCGACGCCAGCGACAAGCCGCTGACGCCGCCGGCGCAGCCAAGGCCGAAGATCGGCGCGCGCCGGATGTCATTGCGAAAGCCGATTCGCTTTGCGCAGCGCGCATCGAGGCTCGGCGTTGCGATGCCGGTGGTCGAGACAGCGACAATGCCGTCAATGTCCTGGGGCTTGAGACCTGCCTTCGCAATCGCTGCCGTCGCGGCGTCGATGAACAGCTCCTCGGCTGCCTTGAGGTAAACCTCGTTCCGATCGTGCCACCCGTGAGCGGACATGTACCAGTCCGGTGGCGCGACGATGTGGCGCCTCGCGATGCCGGCATTATCGAACACGGGAGCAAGCCGATCGAAGAGGGCTTTCTTGCCACCGAACGCCTCGCGCGCCCGAAGCTTCGCTTCGCCCTGCTCGACCACATAAGGCGGCAATGCGGTTGCAAGCGAAATGAGGCTTGAGGCGTGCATCGTCATGGGTTGTTCGTGCGTAGATGCGTGGCGCGGGTTCACCAAGCGAACAACGGAGCAACACCGATGAGGATGCGTGTCGTACGTTACAGCCTTTGTCTCGTAGTCGCTGCGTGTGGGACAGCGGCCACACCCAACGGCGAGATGAACAACTCTTCGGCACAAGCACCGATTGCCGCCGCCACGTCGTCGGATCCTCCATTTGCAACCAGTCCGATCGCGACGTTCGACAATCCGTGGGCGATGGCGTTCCTTCCAGCGTCGAGCGAGGCGGTTGTTACCGAAAAGCCGGGACGGATCTGGCTTGTCGATGTGAGGACTGGCCGCAAGCAGCCGGTTGCTGGCGCGCCGCGGGTCGTTGCTTCGGGTCAAGGCGGGCTGCTCGATGTCGCGCTTTCGCCGAGCTTTGCCGCCGACAAGGAACTCTATCTTACCTATGCCGAGCCGTCGGCGAACGGCGGGAGTGGCCTTGCTCTTGCCCGTGCACGGCTCAGCGCGAGCGAGAGCGGAGCGCGCCTCGACGACTTTCACTTGCTCTGGCATGATCCGGCCGGCGGCGAGGGTGGCCAATTCGGCGCCATCATCGCCTTTGCACCAGACGGCAAGTCGTTGTTCCTCAGTTCAGGCGAGCGCCAGCGCTTCACTCCAGCGCAGGACCCTAACCAGCCGCTTGGAAAGATCCTTCACCTGACGTTGGAGGGCAAGCCCGCACCGGGAAACCCACTGGCGGGCCGAACCGGGTCACCGACGGTGATGATTACGGATCCGCCGAGCGACACGCGGGCGGCAAGAAGCGCAGTCGGACGAAGGTTCACGTGGCCCGGACCCAATCTTACACCGGCGGAGACGTGGAGCACTGGTCACCGTAACCCCTATGGTCTGACGTTTGATGCGGAAGGCCGCCTTTGGGAGACCGAGATGGGTCCGAGGGGCGGCGATGAACTCAACCTCATTCTCCCCGGACACAACTACGGTTGGCCACTCGTCTCGGAGGGCGAAAATTACAACGGCGTTCCGATCCCCAAACCATCGACGCGCCCGGATCTTGAGCGAGCCAAGCTCTATTGGGTGCCGTCGGTCTCCCCGACGACCCTGCTGATCTATTCAGGCAAGATGTTCCCTCAGTGGAAGGGCAATGGTTTCATCGGAAGCCTGTCGGGCGAGTCTCTCATCCGCGTGACCTTCAGCGGCAACAACGCGCAGAAGGCGGATCGGTGGAGGCTCGGGAAAAGGATCCGATGGGTCGGCGAGGGGCCAGATGGTGCAATCTATTTGCTGGAAGACGGCGATGACGCCCGGCTCGTCCGGCTGTCGCCCGCCGCGACACGCCGATAGCGCAGATAATAAGGCCGGCGCCCCTCGCGGCGAGACTTGGCGCCGTAGCGCGTCTCGATCCAGCCGCCCGAAGGTTCGAGGAAGTCGCGCGGATGTTCGGCAAGCCAGTCGAACTCGCCCGCGTGGCGCTGCATGATCATCAATGACCAGGTGAGATAGGTCGGATCGTCCGTTGCGAGCCGGAATTCGCCGCCCGGCTTCAGCTTGGCTGCGAAAAGCTCGACCGGCCCATCGTTGACCATTCGCCGCTTGGCGTGCCGCGCCTTTGGCCAGGGATCCGGATGCAGGAGATAGAGGAAGCTCAGGCTCTCGTCGGGAAGTCGTCGGAGCACGTCCAGAGCATCGCCGCGCCACAAGCGAACGTTGGCAAGATTTTTCTCGCGAACATGGTTGAGTGCTGCCGCAACGCCGTTGAGGAATGGTTCCGCGCCGATGAACCCGTGATCGGGAAGCATGTCCGCACGGTCGGCGAGATGCTCGCCCGAGCCAAAGCCGATCTCGAGGTGCAGCGGTCGATCATCGCCAAACAGGCGCGCAGCGGTAAGTTCGCCGTCGAGGGGGATGCTCAGCGCTGGTAGAAGTCCCTCGACGAGCTCCTGCTGCGCTTTGCGCAGCTTGTGTCCGCTCGAACGGCCATAAAGCCGATTGAGCGTCAGCGGGTCTCCGGACTTGTGCGCAGTCATCGTGAAAATGCCGCCTACTTCGCGCGTGGACACGCAGCAATGTTGCGCGGCTTCGACGAGCGTTTGCCTAGCTATTTGCCTCGCGCTCGAACTTGACGCCCGCGCTGCCGCCAAGCGCCCACCTTACCTGAGCCTTGAGCTCGCCTTCGGAGGGAACATTAACCTCGATCCATTCACCGATGCGAAGAACCGGCTCCGCGCATTCGACGCGGCAGCCCTCGTCGGAGAGGTCCGTAACCGTCACCGGCACTTCCGATCCATCCTCGCGACGAA
>DASRBJ010000354.1:0-4011 GCA_035653695.1 Sphingomicrobium sp. | reverse complement strand
AAGTCGGCGATGAGATTGGCTCTGTCGTACGGAGAGGAACGATACATGAATTGTCCTTAAATTACCTTCAGCACGGGCCCGATTAAATTTTCCGCGAACGGGACGCGGGGCACCCAAATGGCGCCCCGTTCGCAATGTTTGCTGATCACCCCTCCCTCACGGTCGGGGTTCTGATCAATCCGCGGCATGGGCCAGATCCGGCAGCTCGCGCGGTTTTTTCATCAGTTCCACATCGAGGCACAGACTCTGCAACTCGCGGATGAGCACGTTGAACGATTCCGGCACGCCGGGCTCGGCAGCCGCTTCGCCCTTGACGATTGCTTCGTAGATCTTGGCGCGCCCGTAGACGTCGTCGGATTTCGCCGTCAGGAGCTCTTGCAGAATGTAGGCCGCGCCATACGCTTCGAGCGCCCAGACTTCCATTTCGCCGAAGCGCTGGCCGCCGAACTGCGCCTTGCCTCCGAGAGGCTGCTGCGTAATTAACGAGTACGGTCCGATGGAGCGAGCGTGAATCTTGTCGTCCACCAGGTGGCTCAGTTTGAGCATGTAAATGTAGCCGACGGTGACCGGCTGCTCGAACTGCGCCCCCGTCACGCCGTCAAATAGCTGAATTTTGCCGGAAGAGGGCAGGCCCGCTTCGGCCAGCCGCGCTTTAATATCGCGCTCTGCCGCGCCATCGAACACGGGAGTTGCAAAGTGCAAGCCCAGCTTCGCGGCGGCCCAGCCGAGGTGCGTTTCGAGAATCTGGCCGACATTCATACGGGACGGAACGCCGAGGGGATTCAGGACGATCTCGACGGGCGTACCATCAGGCAGATACGGCATGTCTTCCTCAGGCACGATGCGAGCGATGACCCCCTTGTTGCCGTGGCGCCCGGCCATCTTGTCTCCGACCGAGAGCTTGCGCTTCATGGCGATGTAGACCTTGACGAGCTTGATTACCCCTGGCGGCAGTTCATCGCCCTTGCGCAGCTTCGCGACTTTCTCCTCCGTGATCTTTTCGAGCACGGCGATCTGGCGCGAAGTCATCTCTTCGATCTCGTCGATCTGCTCGTTGATGCGCGCGTCCTTGGAGGAAAGCCGCATGCGCTTCAGATCGCGCGCCCGGAGCTTCTCGAGCACGTCGCGGGTAAGCGGCGTGTCTTTCGAGAGCAGTTTCTTGTTGGTCTTTTCGTCGTGCAGATCGGCCAGGAGCTCTTTGCCTTTAAGCAACTCTTCCAGGCGCTTGGCGCGTTCATCACTGAGAATGCGCTTCTCGTCTTCGAGGTTGCGGTGCAGCCGCTCTTCCTGATTCTGCAGAATTTGCTTCGACCGTTCGTCGAGCTCGGCGCCCTTCCGAGAAAAAACCTTGCAATCGACGATCGTGCCTTCAATACCCGGCGGGCAATACAGCGACGCATCCTTTACGTCGCCGGCTTTCTCGCCGAAGATCGCCCGTAACAGCTTTTCTTCCGGAGTAAGCTGCGTTTCACCTTTGGGCGTGACCTTGCCCACCAGAATGTCGCCCGGCTTAACAGTGGCCCCGATGCGAATAATGCCGCTTTCGTCCAGATTGCGGAGGAACGACTCCGCAATGTTCGGAATATCGCGAGTGATCTCCTCCGGACCGAGCTTGGTATCGCGAGCTTCGATTTCGAATTCTTCGATGTGGATCGAGGTGTAGTAGTCTTCCTTAACCAGCTTTTCGCTGACCACGATCGCGTCTTCGAAGTTGTACCCGCGCCACGGCATGAAGGCCACAAGCACGTTACGGCCGAGCGCCAGCTCGCCGGCTTCGGTGCAAGGACCGTCGGCGAGCACATCGCCTTTCTTGACCCGCTGCCCTTCATGGACAATCGGCTTCTGGCTGATGCAGGTGTTCTGGTTCGAACGTTTGAATTTCGTGAGCTGATAAATATCGGCTCCGACTTCGCGGGACATCTGCCCTTCGTGCGCGCCGCCTTCGACGCGGACGATGATGCGTTCGCTATCCACCGAATCGACGATACCCGAGCGCTTGCAGATGACCACCGCTCCGGAATCGCGCGCGGTAACGCGTTCCATGCCGGTTCCGACATAAGGAGCTTCGGCGCGCAGCAGCGGAACTGCCTGGCGCTGCATGTTCGAACCCATGAGAGCGCGGTTCGCGTCGTCGTTTTCGAGGAACGGAATCAGGCTAGCCGCGACGGAGACGAGCTGCTTCGGACTGACGTCCATGTACTCGATCTCATCGCGATGCTTCAAGACGAAGTTGCCGGCCTGACGGGCATTTACCAGGTCGTCGACAATCCGCCCGTTCTCATCAATAGAGACATTGGCTTGCGCGATGATGTAGCGGTCCTCTTCCCAGGCCGAGAGATAGTCGCAGTGGGCTTCGTACTCGGCAGGCTGCTTGTCTCCCTTGATTGCCTTGTTGGCCGCTTCGGCTTCTTCGCGAGGGACGATCTGGCCGACTTTGAAATCGGTGCTGCCCGGATTTAAAATTTTCACTTCATCGACTAGCACCCCCTCCTTTACCCGGCGATACGGGCTCTCAATGAAGCCGTATTCGTTGATGCGGGCGAAACAGGAGAGTGACGAAATGAGACCGATATTCGGACCTTCCGGTGTTTCGATGGGGCAGATTCGACCGTAGTGCGTGGGATGAACGTCTCGGACTTCGAACCCGGCGCGCTCGCGCGACAGGCCGCCCGGTCCGAGCGCGGAGAGGCGGCGTTTGTGCGTGATCTCCGAGAGCGGATTGGTCTGATCCATGAACTGCGATAACTGGCTGGAGCCGAAGAACTCGCGGATCGCGGCCATCACCGGCTTCGCGTTTACCAGGTCGTGCGGCATAGCTGTCGACATTTCCTGATAGACCGACATCTTTTCCTTGATGGCGCGTTCCATACGCACCAGGCCGATGCGGAACTGGTTTTCGAGCAACTCGCCGACGGCGCGGACGCGGCGGTTGCCGAGGTGATCGATGTCGTCAACCACGCCGAGGCCTTTGCGGAGCTTCAGCAGATACAGGATGGTATCGGCGAAGTCTTTCTGATCGAGCGTGCGTTTGTCGAGCGGGGTGGCGTCAGCCTTGTCGTACAGCTTGATATTGAATTTCATGCGGCCCACGCGCGAAAAATCGTACTTGCGCGGGTCGAAAAACATGCCCTGAAACAACTGGGTGGCGGTGTCGAGCGTCGGCGGGTCGCCCGGCCGCAGCTTGCGGTAGATCTCGAGTAGCGCATCGTTCTGGGCTTTCACGCTGTCCTTGCGAAGGGTGGCTGAAATCACATTGCCGGCGTCGTCGCGATCCGGGAAGAACACTTCGAAGGTGTCGATACCTGCTTCGGCAATCTTGTTCAGAGCCGGTGCGGTCAACTCGTGATTGGCCTCGATGAGCACTTCGCCGGTGGACATATCGATCACGTCCGTCGCGACATACGCGCCTTCCAGATCGTTGACCGCGACTTCGACCTGTTCGAGCTTATTCTTCTGGATTTCGCGGAAAACCGAGTTGGTGATTTTGCGGCCTTGCGGGACCACCTGCTCGCCGTTCTTATTGAGAATGGCGTGCGAAAGCTTCATCCCGACCAGGCTGTCGTTTACGCCCCAGAACAGCTTGTTGTCTTTGAGCGTGATGGTGGTCAGTTTGTAGAAAGCGCGAATGATGTCGGCATCGGTTTTGAGGCCGAGCGCGCGCAGGAACACGGTTCCGTAGAATTTGCGCTTGCGATCGATGCGGACGTAGAGCAGGTTCTTGTTGTCGTACTCGAATTCAACCCAGCTTCCGCGATAGGGAATGATCTTGCCGAGGAAGTAGCCTTGGGCGGGAACGCGCTCGAAGAACACGCCGGGCGAGCGGTGCAACTGGGAAACGATGACGCGTTCGGTGCCGTTGATGATGAACGTGCCATTGTCGGTCATTAACGGGATCTCGCCGAAGAACACTTCCTGTTCCTTGATATCCCGGACCGTCTTGGCGCCCGTTTCGGCGTCTTTGTCGTAAACCGTCAGCCGGATCGTGACCTTCAAGGGCGCCGCGTAGGTCAT
>DASRBJ010000353.1:0-2764 GCA_035653695.1 Sphingomicrobium sp. | reverse complement strand
CTGACCCGAGCGCTGAGCCGGAGCTTAAGGAAATGGCGGCGGCCGAAGCCGAGGAAATCCGGCACAAGCTACCACTTGCCGAGCGCACACTCGCGCTGAAGCTTCTTCCCCGTGATGCTGCGGATGATCGCGCAGCAATGCTCGAGGTTCGGGCCGGTACCGGTGGTGACGAGGCGGCGCTGTTCGCTGGGGACCTCCTTCGAATGTACCAGCGCTACGCGGATATCCAGGGATGGAAGTTCGATCTGATCTCCGCAAGTGCATCCGAGCTCGGCGGCTATAAGGAAGCAGTCGCTTCGATTAGCGGACCCGGCGTATTCGCTCGTCTGAAGTTTGAAAGTGGAGTGCACCGGGTTCAGCGTGTTCCCGTCACCGAGAGTGGAGGACGGATCCACACCTCCGCAGCAACCGTCGCAGTTCTCCCAGAAGCTGAAGACGTCGATGTTCAGATTGACGATAAGGATCTTCGCATCGACGTGTATCGTTCATCGGGGCCAGGCGGCCAGTCCGTTAACACCACGGACAGCGCCGTTCGAATCACCCATCTTCCGTCGGGGCTTGTCGTTATTCAGCAGGACGAGAAGTCACAGCATAAGAACAAGGCAAAAGCGCTGAAGGTCTTGCGGACCCGGCTCTTCGAACTGGAGCGCGAGCGACTTGCCAACGAGCGAGCTGGTGCGCGCAAATCGATGGTCGGTTCTGGCGACCGCTCGGAACGAATTCGGACTTACAATTTCCCGCAAGGACGGATCACTGACCATCGGATCAATCTCACCAAGCACAATCTTGACGAAGTGCTCGAAGGACCAGGCCTCACGGAGATCATTGACGCTTTAGTAGCGGAGGACGAAGCGGAGCGGCTTGCTGGCCTGGAGGAGGCGTGAAGGCGATCGCACGCGCTCTGGCCGATGCAACGCGGAAGCTGTCGGAGACGAGCGATACGGCGCGGCTTGATGCCGAACTGCTCATGGCCGAGGCACTGCATATCGACCGAGATCGGCTAATCCTAGCGCCGCCCGACCGAGCCGTCCCAAAGCGCTTCTGGTCAATGCTTAGTCGGCGCATGAACGGGGAACCAGTTGCCTATATCACCGGCAGGCGAGCTTTTTGGAACATAGACCTCCACGTGGGTCCCGGTGTGCTCGTGCCGCGGCCGGATTCCGAAGTCCTGATTTCGTCGGCGATCGAGCATTTTGAAGGAGGAGAAGGACCAAGGCGGATTCTGGACCTCGGGACGGGTCCTGGAACCTTGCTGTTGGCGGCACTCGACATATGGCCCAACTCGAATGGCGTTGGGATCGATGTTTCGCGACGAGCAATGTCCTATGCCGCCGCTAATGCCCGACGACTTGGCCTCGAACGGCGCGTGGTCTTCCGGCGCGGAGACTGGGCTGAGGGTCTTGATGAGAAGTTCGACCTGATCTTGTGCAATCCACCCTATATCGCCGAGGGAGCGCAGCTCGGACCTGGTGTTCGCGAATTCGAACCCGATGAGGCGTTGTTCGCCGGAGCGCAAGGTCTCGACGCCTATCGCGCACTCGCACCGCAGCTACCCAAATTATTAAATGAAAACGGCCTTGCTGCCGTTGAGATTGCACCTGACGGAGCCGGAGCCGTCACGTCGTTACTCGCGCGTGACGGTCTGCGCGCCGCCATCGCTAACGACCTCGCCGACCGTCCCAGAGTGGTCCTCCTCACGTGGAATTAACCTGCATTTGATCGAAATTACTTGGCATTGACCTTCTGTCGCACTACATCAGTGTTCGTGGGCCGGGCCCGCTCCAGATCAGCTGAAGAGCGCTCCCGCCCAACCCCGACACAATCGGCCGTTCGCTCAACGCGTCGCGTTGACACCGGAACGAGAGGGTCAGAGCCGCGCTCGCTTGGGCGCAGCCCTGCCTGTCTGAGGCGAAGGGGTTAGCGACGAGCAGTCTTAAGGACCTAGGCATTTGATCAACAATCGTCAGGGTGGCCGCCGGCGCGGTCGAGGTGGACAACGGGGGCAAAATCTCGGCGGTCCTTCAAGTAACCGGCAGGACAACAGGCAGCGAGGCAACGCTGCGCAGCTCCTGGAAAAATACAAGAATATGGCTCGTGATGCGCAGCTCGCCGGCGACCGCGTCCAAACCGAATATTATCTGCAATTTGCCGACCATTATTTTCGTGTTCTGAGCGAGAACCGCGCTCGTTTCGAGGATCAGCGGCGCAGCCGCGAGGATGATCTCGACGAAGATGAAGGCGAGGAAGATCTCGGTGAGGCGAGCGAGGATCAGTCGGTGGACGAGCGCCCGCAGCGACAGGAGCGCAACGAGCGGTTTAGTCGGCGTGATCGCCCACGCCGAGACGAGCGAGAAGAGCGCGCTGGTCGTGATTCCAATGAGTCCGAGCAACGCCAGGTGAATGGCGGTGGTGAGACAATCCCGTTCGATGTCCTTCCGCCGGCCATCTCGCGAGATGGTGGTGACACCGAGGAAGTAATGGAAGAGCAGCCACGCCGCCCGCGGCGTCGGGCTCGTGCGCCGAGGCCGACCGACGGCGAGGAAGGAATGGCGCCTGCCGCTTAGGCGGTTATGCCTGCTCGTCGACGGGTCGCGGCCGGTTCTCCCGGTCGAGTGCGACGAACGTGAAAACGCCTTCCGTGACCTTGACCTCCGTCGCTCCGAGGTCGCGATGCGCAACGACCTCGATCCGCACGGCCATCGACGTGCGCCCAACCCGCTCGACACGCGCGTAGACGGAGATGAGATCGCGCAAGTGGATGGGA
>DASRBJ010000352.1:0-6631 GCA_035653695.1 Sphingomicrobium sp. | reverse complement strand
CCTCCCAGTCGACAGCTAGACCCATCGCATCTCCCAATCTGCGTGCTTCCCGCTCGACTTCAGCGCGTTCGGCGAGCGAAAGTGGCGGTGGCTCCTCGTCGTTGAACGATCCGATGTTCACGTCGGCGCAGCGATACGACGCATCGACGTCCGCTTCTCGGATCAGTTGAAAGCGGTTGGAGCCGAGCAGCACAATGTTGAATCGTCCGTCTTCCAGTTCTTCAACGCCAACCAGTTCGCCAATGCATCCGACGCTGTAAAGGGGCGCGCGGTTGTCATCATCGACTCGATGGGGCTGGATCATCCCAATTCGCCCCGCACCATCGATCGCATCGCGGACCATCTCGCGGTAGCGCGGCTCGAAGATGTGCAAGGGCAACTGCGATCGGGGAAACAGGATTGCGCCTGGAAGCGGAAACAGCGGAACCCGAAGCGTTCGGGTCATGTGAAGAGTACAGCAGAAAGTCGCCTGCGCTGGGCACTCGACCACGGGTCGGAGAGCCCTTGTGCTTCCAGCAGTTGCAAAAATCGTTCACGAGCCGCCCCGTCCCGCCATCCACGGTCACGACGGATGATTTCAAGAAGTTCGTCGGCAGCAGCGTCGCGGTCGCCATTGCTCATCATTGCCGACGCAAGTTCGAACCGCGTATCGAGATCATCCGGATCCGCTCGTAACCTGTCCGCGAGCACCGAGGTCTCGGAAGCCGATGTGACCGAGGCGACTTCGAGCTGCGCTCGAGCCCTTGTGATTTCAGGTTTCTTGGCGAGTTCCTCTGGCAAGGAATCCAGTATCTCGCGCGCCTGCGTCTTTTCGCCAGCGGCGATTAGCGAGCGCACCAGGCCGCCAAGAACCGCTGGGTCATCCGGCGCCATTTCCCGAACCTGCGCAAAAATATTCGCTGCCCGAGCAGCATCGCCATCACTAAGTACCTGCTCACCCATTGCGATAAGGGGTATGATGTCCGCTTGATCGGGAGCGCCTTCGGGTTCGATTTTCAGTTGGGTGAGAAGTTGGTCAAGCGCCCGCTTGATCTGTCCTTCAGTACGGTAGTTCGTAAGATCGGCAACCGGGCGGCCGGCGTAAAACGCATAAACCGTCGGAATGGACTGAATACGGAACTGCGCCGCAAGAAGCTTCTCATCCTCGATGTCGATCTTGACGAGTTTGACACCCTTCGCGCCGTAATCCAGTGCGACCTTGTCGAGAATTGGCGAAAGCTGCTTGCACGGGCCGCACCATTCCGCCCAGAAATCAAGAATGACCAGTGCCGTCATCGACGGCTGGATGACATCTCGTTCGAACCGCTCGAGTGTCTGACGTTCGCTCTCGGTCATTCCCAGCGTAGCCACGCCTGCCCTAGCTCCTTTCACACGCTTGTTTGCGGCGCCCATATGGGCGGCTATGCCGCTAGTCACAAGCGGCCACGAAGGCGACTTGCAGGAGCGTGCAATGGCATGCTAGGCGCGCCGCTCACCTCCGCCGGATAAGCCCTGAGGCACTGGCGTTACCGGAGAGCGGGCGTAGCTCAGGGGTAGAGCACAACCTTGCCAAGGTTGGGGTCGAGGGTTCGAATCCCTTCGCCCGCTCCAATTTTTACAGTTCCGTTCCGGATACACAGGCTGCACGCTGTTCCGGAGACATAGGTGACACCGGCTGCTCAGCCGGCGATGATGATGGGCGATCCCGACCGATTCGAGCCGTGAAACGGCGCCTGACCGGTGCCAAGCCGAGTCACGCGAAAATCCAAGGAGCGATCGCTGCGATCACCGGTGCGCTGATTTCCTCGGCTGGACCCGATGGGCGGTGAGCTTCGCGGCCCCGAACCGCTATTTCATTTCCACCGATCCCGATCAGCATAATCATCGTCAGTGGGTTCGATCCAAGCGGAGCCACGTTCTCCGATCTCACGTTTCCAGAATATCGCTTCGGTTTTCAGCCGGTCGATCAGGTAATCGGCAGCATCAAATGCGGCTCGGCGGTGCAGTGATGCTACTCCGGCAAAGACGATTGGTTCGCCCGCGGGAATGGTCCCGCAGCGATGAACTACTCGCACGTTGCTGATGTCGAAGCGCTGTGCACAACTTACAGCGATGTCCTCGAGCGATTGCTTAGTAAGCGTTGGGTGATGTTCGAGGACGAGTGCATCGACGGCATCCCCGTCCTTCGACTCCGGCCGAGCGATTCCGACGAAAGTCACGATTGCGCCGTCGCCACGTGCCTGCTCCGTGAGCTCGGCCATCTCGAGCAGCGGATCAAGGGCGTGTGCCTCAAGAAGTGCAACGATCGTCATGCGACTTCAACGCAGGATAGCATCTTTTGTCCAGCTCCGGGCTCATGCCTCGCGAGCGCTTGTGTCGCCGTCAACTGTCCAACCGCGCCAGGGTCCGGAAAAATTCGGGGGCTGGCGGAAAGCCAATCCGACACGTGAGTTGAAGTGCGGTCATCAGCAAGCGGAACGACGAAATGCGCATAGGGTTTATTGGGCTTGGGCAAATGGGCCACGGAATGGTTCTCAGCCTCTTGCGGGCCGGCATCGAAGTCATCGTCTACAACCGAACCATCAGCAAGGCACAGCCGCTTGCTAAAAGTGGCGCAATTGTCGCGCGTGACGTTGCCGAGGCATGTCGCTGCGACATCGTCATCACCATGCTTGCAAACGATCAGGCCGTCGAAGAGTTGACCTTTGGCGACAAGGGCATCTTGGCAAGTCTCAAGGCGAATGGAATTCACATTTCATCGAGCACTATAAGCGTGGACCTTTCGCAGCGCCTTTGGGACGAACATAGGCGGGCCGGGCAGCGCTACGTTGCAGCTCCAGTGCTTGGAAGGCCCGACCGTGCTGCCGAGGGTGAGCTATTCATTGTCGCTGCTGGTGAAAAGCAAGCGCTCGCCGAGGCGACCGCGATCTTCGAAGCCCTTGGTCAAGGTACGCGCGTGATGGGCGATGAGCCGCCCAAGGCGAACCTTGCCAAGCTGAGCATCAATTTCCTGATTGCAACCGTCTTCGAGTCTCTCGGCGAAGCAATTGCGCTGGTCGATCGGGGGGGCTTGGACAAGCACCAGTTCCTAGACCTCCTCACGTCAACCCTGTTCGGAGCGCCGATTTACAAGACCTACGGCGCACTTGTTGCATCAGACGAACCGCCGCCCGTTGGGTTCGCCGCCCCGCTCGGGTTCAAAGACATCCGTCTCGCCCTTGCCGCGTCTGAAAAACTACGGGTTCCCATGCCGTTCGCAGGCGTGCTGTGCGACCGCTTCATCGAACTTCTTGCAACAGGAGGAGAAGACCAGGATTGGTCAGCGGTCGGGCGGATGGCATTTCGCGACGCCGGCGAAGCTGTAAGTGCCGAGTGACTTGCCCGTTTTTCTTAGAGGAGGATCGCGATCATGGCTGAACAGGCGGAGCTCACTCGGCCAGAAGAGAAAGCCAACAAGCTGCAGACCGTGAATCCCGCGACTGGTCGGCCAGGCAAGAGCTACGCGCAGGACAATATCGAGGTCGCGCGTACCGCCGCCCGATCGGCCCATTGCGCCTTCCTCGAGTGGCGGCGGACGAGCTTCGCCGAAAGGGGCGCAATGTTGCACAAGGCAGCCGACATTCTTCGATCCAGCAGCGACGCCCTGTCGGCGCTGATGACCGAGGAGATGGGCAAGACCACCGATGAGGGCCGCGCTGAGGTTGAGAAATGTGCGTTTCACTGCGATTGGTTCGCCGACAAAGCGAGTAGCTATCTCGCTGATGCGCCAGTCGATATTGGTGGCGGCGAAGCGTTCGTAACATTCAACCCGATCGGCGTCATTCTTGCCGTTATGCCGTGGAACTTTCCCCTATGGCAGGTCTTCCGCGCCGCAGCTCCAGCTCTGATGGCCGGCAACGGCATGCTCTTGAAGCATGCGAGCAATGTCCCCGGATGTGCGCTTGCGATTGCCGATATCCTCCGTCAGGCGGGTCTCCCAAACGACCTCTTCTGTACACTGCTCCTTCCGAGCAGCGAGGTCGAAGCACTGATCAAGGACGACAACGTCGCGGCCGTCACGCTGACGGGGAGCGTACCAGCGGGTCGCAGCGTGGCCACAGCGGCGGGATCAGTGCTGAAGAAGTGCGTCCTCGAACTTGGTGGATCCGACGCCTATGTCGTTCTCGAAGACGCGGACGTTAAAGCGGCTGCGAAAGTCGCCGCGACCGCCCGGATGGTGAACGGCGGACAAAGCTGCATTGCCGGCAAGCGCTTCGTCGTCGTGCGCTCGATCATCAAGGAATTCGAGGAAGCACTGGTCGAGGAAATGCGGGGATTCACCATGGGGGACCCAACACAAGCCGGAACAAAGCTTGGGCCCATGGTCAGTGTCAAAGCTCGCGATGAGATCCACAACCAGGTTGAAGCGAGCATTGCGAAGGGGGCAAGACTGCTTCTGGGCGGCTACGTGCCCGACGGGCTGGGAGCCTGGTATCCCGCGACGGTTCTATCCGATGTTGGAGCCGGGCAACCTGCCCATGACGAGGAAGTCTTCGGGCCAGTCGCGGCAATCATTGCTGCCGCCGACGAGCGCGAGGCGATCGAAATTGCCAACGGCAGCGAGTTCGGCCTTGGATCAGGCGTGCTCACGTCGAACATAGACCGCGGTCGTCGTATAGCTTCTCAAGAGCTTGTAGCTGGAATGAGCTTCGTGAACGAAAACGTGCGATCGGATCCCCGTACGCCGTTCGGCGGAGTCAAGAATTCAGGCTATGGCCGCGAGTGCGGCATTTTTGGGATTAGGGAATTCGTCAACATCAAGACGGTCCATGTAAAAGCCGTCGAGCACGCATCTGCAACACGAGTCGAATAGGATTGGTGCATTCTCTCGACATGGAAATTCTTGCTCGTTGGAAATTCCCTAGTGGGCAAAGAGAAATTCAACCGACCCACAAAACATCGCTAATTAATCCTTGTCAGCGGTCACCTCGAGAT
The DNA here is from genome assembly GCA_035653695.1 of Sphingomicrobium sp. Taxonomy (GTDB): domain Bacteria; phylum Pseudomonadota; class Alphaproteobacteria; order Sphingomonadales; family Sphingomonadaceae; genus Sphingomicrobium. Next base: position 1,678 of record DASRBJ010000352.1, on the reverse strand, counting down.
CGCTCACTTTGCCGTAGAAGCGAGTTCCCACCAGACCGTTCGCGAGGTTCGCCAGCCGTCCTCCGCCTCCCGGTACCTCCACCGCCTGATCTGCCGCTGCAAGTGTGAACACCGGAAGACTCGACGCCTTTAGTCGCGCGTTGATGGTGCGAAGCTCACCTGACTGCAGAAGCGCCCACTCACGCTCAACCTCGCCCAACTCGCGATCGAGTGCATCAATCCGCGCCATCTGGTAGCTGGTCGGCCGGTCCTCGACCGAATTGATTGCTCCGTAGATCGAATCGACATGTTCGCGCAGCCGTTCTTCGCCGGTGATTGCGCCGCCCTCTTTGGTTGCAACTATTTCCTTGCGCACGGAATCGGCCTTGTCCGCGAATTCGGCCACGGCCGACTTGATGTCCGACGGCGCCGCCGAATTGGCCGCTAAGGCAGCAGCCTCAGCGCGCACGGCATTGATCTGATTTACGACTGCGCTCATCCGGCGAAACAGGCCTTTGAGCCGTTCCGCAGCGTCGAACTGGGCCTTTCGATCGACAGGCGAGAAAGTCGCACGGCGATCGAGCCTAATCACCAATGGCTCGGTCACGACTTGTCCAGCCTTGGTCAGCCGGACCGTGTAGGTTCCTGGAAGAAAGCGCTCGCCCTCGGTCGAGCTTGCGGCGAGCGATGCGGCTGGAGGCACTAGAGGTGGCTTCGTCCGCATCGACCAGACGACGCGGTTGAGACCGCGCCGCTTCGACGTTGGGATTTCGTCGACGACATTGCCGCTTGAATCCAAGATCTCGATTTTCATGCGGCCGATCACGTGGCGCGCGCGCTGGTAGTAAGTGATTACTGCGCCATCCGGCGGATTGTCGCCGTAATAGGTCGCATTTCCCTCCGACCAGCCGCCTTGGCCTTCAATTCGTTGCTCGACTTCGCCGCTCGGAATGAGCGCAACGGTGCTTGCGAGAGTTGCTGCCGAGAGAGCACGCAGCGGACTGATGTCATCGACAATCCAGATACCTCGGCCGTGCGTTGCGAGGAGAAGGTCGTCCTTGCGCTCCTGGAGGGCAATGTCGCGAACAGCCAAGCCGTCTGGAAAATTGTTCGGCTTGAACTGCGCCCAAGAGTTTCCGCCATCCACCGAGACATAGAGGCCGAACTCCGTCCCGAGAAAGAGGATATTCGGATTTACCCGGTCTTCCTTGATGACGTGCGCATAGCCGCGTACGCCCGGCGTGGTCGGCCCCACGAGGCGCTGCCACGTGCGCCCGTAATCGCTCGTCCGATAAACGTATGGCTGCATGTCGCCATATTGGTGACGATCATCCGTCACATAGGCGACGGCAGGGTTGAAGCGACTGGCTTCTACCCAGCTGACCCAGTTACCTGCAGGCATGCCGACGTTGGACGTTAAATTGGACCAGCTTCGTCCTGCATCGCGCGACAGTTGCAGATTGCCGTCATCCGTTCCGACCCAGATCTCGCCGGCCGCTCGCGGGCTCTCCGAGATGGAATAGATCGTCGTATTCATTTCGGCCGAGCTGTTGTCGACCGTTATCCCGCCCGACTGCTCTTGCCGCTGTCGAACCGGATCGTTCGTCGTGAGATCCGGCGAGATCCGGTCCCAGGTCACCCCGTGATCTCGAGACCGAAAGAGGAATTGAGAGCCGATGTACAGCGTACCCTTTTCATT
>DASRBJ010000351.1:0-6851 GCA_035653695.1 Sphingomicrobium sp. | reverse complement strand
GTACCCGCGAGAGAGGGGATCAGCGAGGCTTGCGCGAATGGCTCGGCTGATCTCGCCAAGGTGCAATGAACGACGATACTCGGGGTGAAGTGTCTCCGGCAGCCGGATACCCGACCAGGCCAGCATGACCATTGCATAACCGGCAAGTACCAGGAAAATCGCTCTCCACGGCGCGAACAACAGGATTAATTGCCCGATGTTTGGCGCCAGCACTGGCATCACCATGAAAACCATTGAAACGAGGCTCATTACGCGGGCCATGGCTTCGGCTTCAAACAGATCCCGAACCATCGCCACGACGAGTACCCTCGTGACTGCCGCTGACGCGCCTTGGCAGACGCGCGCGGCAATCAGAACGGGGAAAGTCCAAGCAATGCCGCACAACAAGGCGAAGGCGGCGTAGAGTAGCACTCCGGCGGCGAGGATCGGCTTGCGCCCGAATCGGTCTGCGAGTGGTCCCCATAGGAGCTGCGTCGAGCCAAATCCCAGAAAATAGGCGATGACCACCAGCTGTCGCTGATTCTCGCGGGCCACGTTCAGCGATTGCCCGATCTGCGGCAAGGCCGGGATCATCGCGTCGATTGCAAAGCTGTTGAGTGCCATCAGCGCCGCGAGAATCGCGGTCATTTCGAGCGTGCCGGGGCGCTTCACGCCTTGCTGGAAAGCTGAATCAAACATGCGGGGAACCTGTCGTCGGCCTGCTGGCCGATTAGCTCTTGCCATGCAACACTGATCGCCGACCAAAGGGGGACATAATGTTCAAATCACCAATCGGGCGCCGTCGATTCCTCGCCGCAGGCAGCGCCTTCGCGGCTGCCATGACTTTGCCGCTGGAACGAGTCTTCGCCGAGGCGGCCGAGAGGTTGCGGCCAATCGCTCTTCCGCCTCCGATCAGCACAGCGGAGCGGCTTCAGCGGTTGTTGCGAGCGCGGCAACTCATGCAGAAAAATGGCATAGGGTCGATCATCGTCGAGTCGGGCTCCAGCCTTGACTATCTAACTGGTGTCCAGTGGCACCGATCGGAGCGGCTCACGGCTGCTGTGATCCCTTCGGAGGGCGCTCCAATCATTGTAACGCCCTTTTTCGAGCGGCCCTCCGTTGCCGAAACACTCGCCGTCCCTGCCGAGATCCGCACGTGGAACGAGGACGAGGATCCTCTGAAGCTTGTCGCCGATTTCTTGCGCGAGCGGGGACTGGCGGGAGCCCCGGTCGGGTTCGAGGAGACAGATCGATATTTCATCGTTGACCGGCTGCAACACCAGCTTCCGGCACTTCGCCCCATGAGTGCGAACCCTGTCGTGCGCGCACTTAGGCTGATCAAATCACCGGCGGAACTCGCCCTGATGCAAACCGCAAACGACATTACGCTGCGCGCGATGCGGCATGGGGGAGAATCGGCCCGAGCGGGGATGACGCCCGCTGATTTCAGTACGATAATTGACGCGGCAACGACTGCGCTTGGCGGCGCGCCTGAGTTCTCACTGGTGCTGATCGACGAAGCTTCGGCGCAGCCGCACGGCTCGCGCAAGCCCCAGCTCACTCGTGCGGGAAGCACGGTCCTGTTCGATTGTGGCTGCACGGTTCATGGCTACCAGTCAGACATATCGCGGACGTTCGTTTTTGCGGCCGAGCCATCCGCTGAGCAGCGAAAGGTCTGGAACCAGGTTCGTGATGGGCAGCAGATTGCCATCCGCGCGGCAAAAATCGGCGCGCCGGCGGGCAGTGTCGACGATGCCGTCCGCGCGGCGTACGAAAGCTGGGGCTATGGCCCAGGCTACAAGCTTCCAGGATTGTCGCACCGCACTGGCCACGGGATCGGAATGGACGGGCATGAACCCGCCTATCTCGTCCATGGCGACACAACTCCGCTGGAGCCCGGAATGTGCTTCTCGGACGAGCCTGGGATCTACATTCCAGGCAAATTTGGCATCCGGCTCGAGGACTGCTGGCACATGACTGAAAACGGGCCGAGATTTTTCAGTCAGCCACCGAATAGCATTGATCAGCCTTTTGGCTGATCAGAAGTGATCCTCAACGGCTCGATCCCGTCCGGCGTGGGAAGGCGCGTGCGCTGGTTCGATCTCGGGAGGTTGCGTGGATATGAGGCCGCCTTCCCACTGCGCAACGACGCTTGCAGCGACCGCGTTTCCAACAACGTTCGTTCCCGATCTTCCCATGTCGAGGAAGTGATCGACGGCGAGGATCAACAACAGGCCAGCTTCCGGAATTCGGAACATCGGCATGATCGCAGCAATCACGACAAGGCTTGCTCGCGGGACACCAGCCATTCCCTTTGAGGTAACCATCAGTACGAGGAGCATCGTGATTTCTTGCCCAAGCGTAAGATGGATGCCGTAGGCCTGCGCGATGAACATCGTCGCGAAGGTCATGTACATCATCGAGCCGTCCAAATTGAACGAGTAGCCGAGTGGAAGGACGAAGCTTGCAATTCGCGCCGGAACTCCGAAGCGGTCCAGTGCCTCGAGAGTTCTTGGATAAGCTGCTTCGGAAGAAGCCGTGGAAAAAGCGAGGAGTGCGGGTTCGCGAATGTATCGAACGAGCTTGGCGGTTCGGCCGCCAACGATCAGGAAGGCAGCGCCGATCAGCGCCGCCCATAGAACAAAAAGCCCAAGGTAGAAGCAGGCAACGAACTTGCCGAGTGTGGCAATGATTTGGGGACCACGCTCAGTCAGAGCACTTGCAACGGCCGTGAAGACGGCAAGCGGCGCAAAGCGCATCACGTAATCGGTTACCTGGAGCATGACCCGGACCAGGGCTTCAACACCGTGGACAACAGGCTTGCCGCGTTCGCCGACGGCCGTGAGCGCAATTCCGAAGAACAAGGAAAATACCACGATCGGAAGGATCTCGTTGGTGCTCATGGCCTCGAAAATGGACTGAGGAACGAGGTGCGAAACAAAGTCCTTGAGGTTGAACGTGGCGGTTTCGACACCGCTTGCCGCCGAGGCCGGTGGAATTGGCAAATTGAGGCCGACGCCAGGATGGAGCAGGCTCACGAGGATCAGCCCGAGGGTGAGCGACACGAGGCTTGCAAGGACGAACCAGAGGATCGAGCGGACGCCGACGCGGCCGAGCGCTGCTACGTCGCCCATGTGGGCAATTCCCGCCACGAGGGTTGAGAAGACCAATGGCGCGATGATCATTTTGATGAGGCGGAGGAACAATATCGTTACGATGCTGAGATAGTCCGCGATTGACTTCAGCCGAGCCGCGCTTGCCGCGGTTCCATCGTCGATCGCAGCATTGATTGCCCAGCCCGCAATGATGCCGAAAACCAGTGCAATAAGGATATAAGCGGTCAGTCGTTTCGCCATGATTTCCCCTTCTTCCGGAGACCCAAGCCGTCACTTCAAGCGACGTCAAGCGCTTCACAGCATGAATTGCGAGGGCTAGGGCGCTCGGACAATGGCTGCTGACAATCCCAACCCCGTGGGCGTGCTCGACTTCGGGCGAGCAATCCTTCACGACGAAGCGCGCGCGCTCGATGCGCTTGCCGACAGCCTTGCCGACCCGTTCGAGCATGCAGTCCAGCTAATTCTCAGCTGCAAAGGCAAGCTCATCGTGAGTGGCCTTGGCAAATCCGGGCACGTCGGCCGCAAGATCGCGGCGACCTTTGCATCGACCGGCACCACCGCGGCATTCCTTCATCTCGCCGAGGCAATTCACGGCGACCTCGGCATGGCCGCAAAGGGCGACGTCGCAATCCTCATCTCGCAGAGCGGAGAAACCACTGAACTCGAAGCGGTGATCGACCATTTCGAGCATGCGCGAATCCCGATTATCGCCATCACCGGTCATTCCGGCACGATGCTATCGGATGCGGCAACTGCTGCTCTCGTGCTTCCTCACTGGCCTGAGGTCGGCCCTGAATCGGTCGCGCCTACGACATCGACGACGATGACCCTCGCGCTTGGGGACGCGCTCGCGATGACCGTAATGCGTCAACGTGGCTTCAGTCGAAGTGACTTTGGGCGGTTGCATCCAGGAGGCTCGCTTGGTGCGCGCCTTCGACCAGTACGTCGGCTGATGCACGCTGGCAAAGCGCTCCCGCTGACGCGCGAGGACAGCTCGATGCACGACACGGTCGTTGAGATGTCCGCGAAGCGACTGGGCGTGATCGGCGTGACCGACGCGAATGGGCACCTCGTCGGTGTCATTACCGACGGCGATCTTCGACGAAATATCGAGCGCGGTCTTGACCATACCGCCGCCGAGTTCATGACACGCGATCCAAAGACAGTGCATCCCGATGACCTCATCGACGACGCTCTGCCGCTCTTTGACGAATATAGGATTACGGCGCTGTTCGTCGTGGAAGAGGACGCGACCGGAAAAACGCCCGTCGGCGTGCTCCACATCCACGACTGCCCAGCCGCAAGGTGAACACCGCAATCGTCATACCGGCGCGCTATCAATCATCGCGCTACCCGGGAAAGCCGCTCGTCCCGTTAAGAGGCGTGACTGGCACATCGAAGCCGCTCATCCTTCGCAGCGTCGAGGCTGCGCGTCGTGTGCGCAACGTTTCGGGCGTGTTCGTTGCAACCGATGATGATCGGATCGCTGACATCTGCACTCGCTTCGGAGTGGGTGTCATCATGACGTCGTCAACCTGTCTCAATGGAACCGAGCGGTGTGCCGAAGCGCTCGACAGTCTTCATGGGCCCGATCTTATCGTCAATTTCCAGGGCGACGCGCTTCTGACGCCGCCGAGCTTTGTGGAGGCGCTGATTTCACGCATGCAGGACGATGCCGAGGCGCTCGTCGCAACACCGGCCATTCGCCTGCGTAGCAGTGAAGTTCGAACTCTCCAGAAAGAAGAGGCTGTCGGCCGCGTCGGCGGCACGACCGTTGTAACCGATGACCACGGTCACGCGCTCTATTTCTCGAAGCGGCTGATCCCGCATCTGCCGACGAGCGCGCTCGCCGGGGAAATGTCCCCGATGCGGCTCCATGTTGGAATCTACGCCTATCGCCCGGGCGCGCTTAAGCAATATGCGTCGGTTTCGCCTGGCGAGCTCGAGATGCTCGAGGGCCTTGAACAATTGCGGTTTGTCGCCGCCGGCATGCCCGTAGCCGTCGTTGACGTAGAGACGCCCTCTTTCGCCTTGCGCGAGCTCAATAACCCGGAGGACGTGGAGCCGATCGAGAAGGCGCTCGCGTTGGCTGGTCTCGAGTGAGTTTCCTCGACACGCTCGATCCCAAGTACCGATTGATCCTGTGTGACGTGTGGGGCGTCGTGCATGACGGCGTAACGCTCTACCGTGGAGCGGCTGACCGCTTGCGCCGCTGGCGCGACGAGCATCGATGTGTGTGTCTGATCACGAATGCACCGCGAACAGCCGATGCGGTGGAGGCGCAACTTGCCCGCATTGGACTTCCAAGGAACGCATACGATTTCGTTGCGACGAGCGGCGAAGCCGGAATCGAAGCTCTCAATGAACGGTCCGATCCCGTGGGCTTCCTTGGAACGCCCCAAGATCGGGAGATCCTTGAGGCAAGGGGAGTTCGCATCACCGACAGTTCCGAATTTAGCGCGATTGCGTGCACGGGCCTGAGGGAGAGCCAACCCGAACCACAAGACTATGTTCAGGAGTTGGAAGTATGGCGCGCACGAGACGTGGAAATGCACTGCCTCAACCCCGACCGGGTGGTGGTGAGAGGCGGCATGATTGAACCCTGCGCGGGAGCGATTGCTGACATTTACCAGGATCTTGGCGGTCACGTGACCTGGTATGGCAAACCGCATCAAGCGATCTACAAGCACGCTTTGCATCGCTCGGGAAATCCGCCGGCAACGGACGTGCTCGCAATTGGCGATGGTCTCCAGACCGATATGCTTGGAGCCGCGCGCATGGGCTTCGATGCTGTCTTCGTGACCGGCGGCATACACGCTGGGCAGCCCTTCCCGAGTGATTTTGCCCAATCTCAGGAGCTTGGCGCTTGGCACCCAGTAGCGGTTGTCGGTAGCCTTACCTGAGCGCGACTGGCGCCGCCGGTGCCGATGGACCAGCGGCGATCGTCTTTCCGCGCGGTTTCACGCGCCGTTTCGGTGACCGTCCCTCGAGCGTTGCACGAACGGCAGCGACGGCAATTTCCCTTGGTGAGACATCCAGTGTCCCAAAGCGGGGGTGCTCGATCGTGCCGACCAGGCCTCTTGCCCTAAGATCGTTCCAGAATTTTTCGAGATCACGCATTCGGAACGGTCGACCGCGAACCTTGCCGGCCCATTCGAGGAACTTGGCGAGCCGGTTTGGCTGGAGCGGAATGAGCCCGACGGGCTTTCCCGATGTAACGGCGTCCGAAAGCATCGAGACACTGTCGCCGGTCACGTGGATCTCGTCGGCTCCATTGAGCAGGGCTCCGTATCGCGGGAAGTGGCCGGTCACGACCGCCTGCTCGCCTAGGCGCTCCTCAGCGGCTGCGACGAGCTCGCGCGATGTTCGCGGACTGGTGACCGCGATCACGGACCCACCCTCGATTGCGACGCGTTCCTCTAGCGTCTGAAGAGCAGTCGTGACGACCTGCTCATCGAACTGCCACAGCGATGTCTTTCCACCGATCACGAGCAGCCGCCGGGGACGGCTGAAGCCCTCAAGCCATTGTTCTTCAAGATTGTTGGGCTGAACGGCATTTTCGTTGGTGATCGTGATTGGCAATCTAACGACATTGTCTGCGTCACGGACCGCGTATTGCGTTGTCGTAATCACGAGGTCGAACAACTTGTGGGATACCATCGGATCACCAAGACGAACGGTTTTGGTACGGCCACCGGACGCTCGCTGAATATAACGCGCGACCGGCGCGCTCCGTTGGCCTATCCCAAGAACGAG
>DASRBJ010000350.1:0-7708 GCA_035653695.1 Sphingomicrobium sp. | reverse complement strand
TGCGTCAAGAGCACGCGCAGTCCACCGGATCGCGGCCTCCAGCATCGGCACATGCCGGTCTTCGTTGATCGCCGAGGCGAGCGCATGACCGAGCAGCGGTGATATTTCCATCTTACGCAACCGCGAGGAGATTGCGCCTTTGACGATGCCGCCGAGACGTTCGTCGTCCAGACTTTCGAACATGTCGGCGATGAGGCGCGAGGCTCCTGCTCGAATGCGCGTGCCTTCACCCGAGGGCGTGCGCAGGAATCGCCCGGCTGCTGCGGCGACGTCGAGGCGCCGCATGCGACGGGCCACGACTGACGGGATGAGGAAATTCTCGCGAAGGAAGGTCGCAAGTGCTTCGCCGATCCGGTCCTTGTTGCGCGGTATGATCGCCGTATGGGGTATCGGTAGTCCGAGTGGATGCCTGAAGAGAGCGGTGACTGCGAACCAATCGGCAAGTCCGCCAACCATAGCCGCTTCCGCGAATGACTTGACGTAGTTTAACCAGGGATGCTGCGTCTCAACAGCTCGCGCAGCGAAGAAAACTGCCGCCATTACGAGCAGCAAGCCGGTCGCGACGACCTTCATGCCCTGAGCGCCCGGTTGAGCAGGGTTGAAGCGTGACAAGGCTCCGTTTGTCATTGCTCTCATTCCGGGCTCAATAGCTGAGCCACGGCTTGAGTTCACTTCGGCAACGTCACTCCGCCGGAACCGGATAAGCCGCCGCGTGCGCATCACTCCCGATGAGACGGTGGAAGAGCCGGCCAATGCGAGATTCGATCGAGATTGCGATCGAGAAATAGGCGGGGACTAGAAGCAGCGTCAGCAGTGTTGAGAAAATGAGGCCGCCGATAACCGTCACTCCCATCGGTGCGCGCCAGCTCGCGTCGCCACTGAGCGACAAGGCTATTGGAAGCATGCCGGCGACCATCGCCACCGTGGTCATGACGATCGGCTGGGCGCGCTTGTGGCCTGCTTCGCGAATTGCCTCGTTCTTTTTCATGCCATGGTTCATCATTTCGACGGCGAAATCGACGAGAAGAATAGAGTTCTTCGCAACAATCCCGAACAGCATCAGGATTCCGATGAGCACCGGCAAGGAAACTGGCTGCCCAGCGATATGAAGAGCGATTGCAGCACCGAGCGGTGCGAGCACCAGCGAACCCATGTTGACGAATGGCGCGAGGAAACGGCGGTAGAGAAGTACCAGCACCGCGAAGACGAGAAGAACGCCGGCCATGAGTGCCAGCACGAAATAATAGATCAGCTCGCCCTGCCATTTCTGGTCGCCGAGGTTCAGCTTTTGAACGCCCTGCGGAAGGTGCTGCAACGTCGGCAGGTTGTTGATCTTCGGCCACACGTCACCGCTTACAACACCGGGAGCGAGATCCGCGCCGACGGCGATGCGGCGGATCTGGTTCGTCCTCTGAATTGTCGTCGGGCCCGAGCCGAATCCAATGTCCGCGACCGCCTTCAGCGGAACTGAATTGCCGTTTGACGTCGGTACTGGGAGGTTCTCAAGCGTTGAGAGGTCTCGTCGTGCATTTTCCGACAAGGAAACGGTGATTGGAATCTGTCGATCCGACAGCGAGAATTTGGCGCTATTCTGTTCGATGTCGCCAAGCGTCGCAATCCGGATTGTCTGACTCAACGCCGACGTCGTCACCCCGAGGTCGGCCGCCAGATCAAAGCGCGGCTTAATGGTTATTTCAGGCTGCGCGAGGTCGCCGGCAACGCGCGGCGCGCGCAGGCCAGGAATGGTCGCCATTTCGTCGGCAATCTTGTTCGCGACTGCATTGAGTTCAACCGGATCTTCGCCGCCGAGATAGAGCATGATGTCGCGCGAATCACCGGATGGGCCGCCGCCATTCTGACTCTGGAAGCTCGCTCGAGCATCCGGGATAGCTGAAAGGGCAGGGGCTAAGCTGCGCTCGAATTCGGTGCTGGTTTTCTTGCGGTCCTTCTTAAGTACGGCGCTGACGTGACCGGAACCGACATTCACGCGCTCGTAGACACGCTCGACCTCGGGCTGCGGCTTGAGGATCGCTGCAATGCGATCCGCGACGGCTTCACTCTGCTTTAGCGTCGCTCCCGGCGGAAGAGTGAAGTTCACGTCGGAATCGTCCGCGTTAATGGCGGGCTGGAACGTCATTGGGAGGGAAGCGAAGAGCAGACCGCTAAGCACCAGCGCGCCGAATCCAGCGCCGACCATTGCGATGCGATGATCGTGCAACATGGCATTCCAGTAGCCAACCGCTATGCTGTTCCACCATTCGCCAAATCCGCCGCCGACCGTGCTAAGGAGAAGTCCAACAAGTTTTGCAAAAGCGTAGGTGATTACGAACGCTGCGACCAATGCGACCACGATGCATAGGGTTAGTGGCAGCTGTGCTGCAGTAGCCCCTTTTACGGCTGCTCCGAAACTGATGACGAAGACGCAAGCGATCAGGAGAACCGGGATCGCCGCGGCGAAGTAATACCAGACATGGCTGCGGGCGTGCGGCAGTGCGGCAATCCGCGCCTTGGCCTTTCTCGTATCCAAGCTCCAGCTAAGCACCCGCAGGTATACGTCCATCCATTTCCAGGCTGCGTGGGGCTGTTCGCCATGGGACCGCAGGAAATATGCCGCGATTAGCGGCGTGATCATCCGCGCGACGAGGAGGCTCATCAGCACCGATACCACCACGGTGAAGCCGAACGCCTTGAAGAACTGCCCCGAGATTCCGGGCATCAGTGCAACAGGAAGAAAGACGGCGACGATCGACATGGTCGTTGCAAGAACGGCAAGTCCGATCTCGTCGGCGGCATCGAGTGCCGCCTGGTAGGCGGATTTGCCCATTCGCATGTGGCGCACGATGTTCTCGATCTCGACGATCGCATCATCGACGAGCACGCCAGCAACGAGACTTAGCGCAAGAAGCGAAAGCCCGTTGAGGGTGATCCCGAGGAGATTCATGAACCAAAACGCCGGGATCGCCGAAAGCGGGATGGCGAGCGCCGAAATCAGGGTTGCGCGAATATCGCGCAGGAACAGCAGGACGACGAGTACAGCGAGTATTGCGCCTTCAACGAGGCCCTCCATCGCCGAGGAATACTGCTTCTTCGTATAGTCGACATTGTTGAAGATCTCGGCGAAGTGGACCTTGGGGTTGTCTTTTTCGATTTTACGAAGTTCGTCCCAGCTTTGATCATAGGCCGTGACTTCCGACGAACCCTTGGCGCGCTGCACCATGAACGTGACAACCTGCTTGCCGTTCATCTTTGCGATGCTGCGTTGTTCTGAATAGGAATCTTCGACCTTTCCTAGGTCGGCGAGACGAACGAACCGACCACCCGGTAACGCGATCTGCGTTTGCGACAGATCATAGGCGTTCTGAGCGTTGCCAAGCACGCGAACGGACTGTTCCGAACCGGCGACCTCAGCGCGGCCGCCGGTCGCATTGAGATTGCTTGCTCGCAGCTGGTTATTGACTTCGGACGCAGTGATCCCTTGCGCCTGAAGCTCGGCAGGATCGAGGATCACGCGGATCGTGCGGTCAACGCCACCGGTTCGCGTAACAGCCGCGACACCCTCAAGTCCAAGGAGGCGCTTGGACACAGTGTTGTCAATGAACCAGCTCAGCTCTTCCAAAGTCATGTCGCTCGTCTGCGCGCCGACCGCCATGATGGGCCCGCCGGCGATGTCGATCCTCTCGATCTGCGGCTCGAGAATTCCCTCTGGCAGGTTGCTTCGAATCTGCGCGATCGCATTTCGAACATCGTTCACGGCGCGGTCGGTTGGAGTGCCGATCTTGAACTGAACGAAGGTGTTGCTCGAGCCTTCAGTGACCGTGCTGTCGATTTCGTCGACGCCGTTCACTCCTCGGATCGCGGATTCGACACGCTGCGTGACCTGAGTTTCGAGCTCGTTTGGCGCGGCGCCCGGTTGAACGACCGTAACCGATGCGGCCGGGAAGTCGATATCCGGGTTGTTGTTCACCTGCATGCCGTAGAAGGCAATGAGGCCTGCAAGCATGAGCCCGACGAATAGAACGATCGGCGCGACCGGGTTGCGAATGCACCAGGAAGATATGTTCCGGAAATTCATTCAGATCTCGACTTCTATTCGGGGGCGAACGGCTATTGTGCCGCTTCGCGCCGCGGGTTGATCTTCTGGCCCGGGTTCAGGAACGGACCGGCCGAGAGGACGACACGCTCATCACCTGAAAGCCCGGACGCGATCGTGACGCCGCCGTCGTCGACCGTGCCGATCTTGATGGGGCGGCGTTCGATCTCATTGCGCGCATTCGCAATATAGACGTAGTTGCCCTTCTCGTCGCTCAGGACCGCACTTTGCGGAAGGAGCGGCGCCGCTGTCGAGCCACTGCTGATCTTCGCTTGCGCAAAGCCACCCGGACGCATTGCGGGCGCGTAGGGTACCGCAATTCGAACCTCACCGAGGCGGGATTGGGCATCGATCACCGGCGCTACTTGCCAGACCGTACCGGTGAAGCTGGTGGACGATCCCACGGGCGTAACTTCTGCGGGCATCCCTACGTGGACATTGGCTAGGTCCTGCTGTGATAGCTGCGCGCGCATCTCCATCTGCCCGCCTTCGGCGATACGGAACAGCGCGCCACTTGCCGGCCCGACGGTCTGGCCGACTTCGACCGATCGCGCGAGGACCAGCCCTGCGGCCGGAGCGATCACGTTTAGTTGGCCGATCTGCGCACGCGTCGCGCCGAGTTGCGCCTGGGCAACGCGCACCTGGGCGTAAGCCGCGTCCCGACTAGCCTTCTTGGAGTCGATTTCAGCCTTCGAAATGAATCCACGCCCCTGAAGCGCAATGGCGCGGTCATAGTCTGACTGTGCAAGTGCTGCCTGCGCCTTGGCGGCTTCGATCTGCGCCGACTGCTGCGCAGCCTGCTGTGTCTGAACGGAGCGATCGACGACTGCGAGTACCTGTCCCGCGCGGACCCAGGTCCCCGCGTCGGCTAGGACCCGCGTGACGCGCCCACCGGCACCAGCGATTCCAATCGGCTGGTCACGCTTGGCGGCCAATGGACCGCTTGCTGTCACCATCCGGGCTACTTGAGTGCGTCCGGGAACGACGATGGTTACGGTCGGGACTTGGCCCGCGCCTTTGGCGGCGTTCGCGGCGGCCTGCTTATCCGATGCGCTGCGGTTCATGATGGCCAAGATGACCGCAAGAAGGGCAACGACTACCGCGGCGGCGACAATCAGCCGTCGATTGCGACGTGAACGATCGACGACCACAAGCGTGTCGGACGAGTGAATGGTCGTTTCGCGGTTCATAAATTCCCTGCCCACCGTTTTCGTGATTCTCTGCACAGGCCCGAGTTGGACTGTATTACACGAATAAGTCACCCGGCGCAACACTTCCCCTGCGCCTCCTCGACTGTTCGCCGCCAGACCCTAAGCGGCGCCCCGGCGCTATGCGTTTTCGACTAACGGTGGCACCAGCGACGCAAGCGCGCGTTGGCACTGCTGTAATGAAGCCAAGTTGAACAGCGGAATAAACGGGGAAAGGTCCAAGTCCATGGAACATTATGGCATCATCGGCTGGATTGTTATCGGGGGGATCGCTGGAGCGATCGCCAAGCTGCTCATGCCAGGCAAAGATCCGGGCGGGTGCATCATCACGATCCTGCTTGGGATAGCCGGTGCGCTTCTTGCCGGATGGATCGGTCACGCAATTGGTTGGTATAAGACTGGCGAAGGCGCCGGCTTCGTCGCTGCCGTCGTCGGCGCAATCATCCTGCTGCTGATCTATCGCTTGGTGGCTGCCCGCCGCACCTGAAGCCGGTTCAGCCAAGAGCCAGTTGATTTTGAGCAGTCGTTAACGACGTGGAACGAACTGCAAAGGATCAACCGATGAAATCCGTGGGATTGGGATTTGCCCTGGGCTTTGCAATGCTGACGTCGCGCGCTTCAGCGCAGCAGGCGCTGGTCAATCAGAATATTGCTGGGACACGTCTCGATGTCGTCGCTGCAGCAGAGGTCACAAGGGTCCCCGACGTCGCCATCGTCTCGGCGGGCGTAATTTCGCGATCGACCAATGCCGCCAGCGCACTTGGCGAGAGCAGTTCACGAATCGAGCGGATGACGAACGTGCTGAGGCGTGCCGGCGTGAGCGACTCCGATATCCAGACCAGCGATCTCCGGCTCAACCCCGAATATCGCTATCCCGAGAACGAGGCGCCCCAACTCGTCGGTTACAGTGCAACGAACACCATCCGGGTGCGATTGCGTGACCTCAAGAAGGCCGGGCCGATTCTCGACGCACTCGTCGCGCAGGGCGCCAATCAAATCAACGGACCCGTCTTCACTATCGATCGGCCCGACGAAGCGCTTGACGAAGCGCGTGTGAAGGCGATCGCGCTGGGGCGCGCTCGCGCGGACCTTTATGCGCACTCGCTCGGTTTGCACGTCACGCGTGTAGTCTCCGTCAATGAGACCGAGGCGGCCAATGTCGGTCCCGAGGGCGCCTTCACCATGCAAGCGCGCGCAGCTCCACCGACCAAGATCATGGAAGGCGAGCAGAAACTCAAAGTCTGCGTCGCTATGACCTTCGAGCTTCAGTGATCCGTGGCGACGCGTCGCTCTTCTTAGAGAGCGTGAAGTTCGAAGTTCGCGGAGCGCCGCCAATCGAAGGTCAGTGGCTCATTGGGCAGGACTGCCGTCTCAAGATGCGCCATCACGACGTGCTGGAGATGCGCAATGCTTTCCTCGTCCTTGGCAAGAATCGACACGACGAGCTGATTGGCCGACGGAGTAAAGGTCGCGACCGCGTTTTCGAAGTGAATCACGCCTTGCCGCTCACGGACGTTGACATCCATGCCTTCGTGCCAGCGCTTGCACACGCTCAGAACATACCGGTCGGCATTGTAGGTTGGGACAGCGGCAGTCGCCTCGATCATCCCACGTCTCCTTTTTGTTACCGATCGCGGCTGGAACGAAGGGGAGCGAGGCGCCGCGATCGGTGAGAACTCAATGCATCGTGGTTCTTGCTCGCGTTTGTCCGATGTGTGTCAGTTAGGTCAGGTGAGCTCGAGCGGCAGAGACACTCTTGCGCGAAGGCCGCCCTCGGCACGGTTCCTAAGTTCGACATCTCCGCCGTGGGAATTTGCCGCGGCTTTGACGATAGCGAGCCCGAGACCCATGCCGCCCGTCATTCGATTTCGCGAGCTTTCCGCACGGTAAAAGGGCTCGAAGGCGCGGTCGAGGCTCGCTCCTTCAAGGCCGGGACCCTCGTCATCGACGTCGACGATTGCCCGTTCACAATCATGCTGAATCGAAACGAGCGCACGACTTCCGTAGGTCACGGCATTGTTGATCAGGTTCGTAAAGAGCCGCTTCAGGAGCAGTGGGTCACCAACGACGATCGTTGGCTCAGCGTCCTTCAAGCTCACCGGACTTCCAAGATCGGTGAGGTCGTCGATAATACCTTCGACCAGCAACGTAAGATCGATTCGCTCATGCACCTGTGCCCGTGCTTCGGCGCCGGCGAATTGGAGACTGGCCGCGATCATCTGCTCCATCTCGTCGATCTCGGCTTCTAACCTTCTTCGGAACGGTTCGTCGACGGGCGCAAGATCGAGATGGAATTTGAGGCGCGAGAGGGGGGTACGGAGATCGTGTGCGATTGCTCCCACGACCGAGGTTCGTTCGACGATATAGCCGCGGATCCGCGCTTGCATGTCGTTGAGGGCCTCGGCTGCTT
>DASRBJ010000349.1:0-6156 GCA_035653695.1 Sphingomicrobium sp. | reverse complement strand
CATGTTGGACTGGCCGGAACAAAGCCACACGTCGCCAATCATTATGTCGTCCGCTTGGGCTGTTCCATCCGGTCCATCGACTTTGATGCGGTAAGGACCGCCGGACCCCAGCGAACGGAACGTCGCCATCCAGTGACCATCGTCATCGGTCGTGATCGTTCGATTTTGCCCAGCGAAGCTTACGCTGACGTGCTCGCGAGGTTGCGCTGTCCCGCTCAGCACGATCGGCTTGTCACGCTCGATGACGGCATGAGTTGAAAATTGTGGGTCGATGGTGGGAGCAGCAACGGCTCGAAAAGCGACAAGAACGAATAGCGAGAAGCTCAGAGACGCACGAGCGGACATGGCACTCCTGGTACGGTAACGCGGAACTCGAACAACGAGCCGATGAGCGGCTGCTTGGCTATTGTCTCGGCCGACAGGAGTTGGCGGGCAGTTGTTGCATAGGCGGTCCGCAAGCGCTCGCCGCCAAACGCAATCTTCGTGATGTTGGCAACGGGAAATCGAACGCGCTCGACGAGGTCGCCCGAAGGGGCGTAGCGGCGCGCTTCCCAGCCGCCATACAAGGAGATCCAAAGATAGCCATTGCTGTCGATGGTTGGGCCGTCGGGATGGCCTTCCTTCGGATCGATTCGGACGAATGGCCGAATGTCACCGAGCGACCCGTCGTCGCGGATCTCGGCAGCTTGGATCGTTCCCTTCAGGGTGTCGACGCAATAGAGGAGCTTTCCGTCAGGTGAGACGGCTGGGCCATTGGTGATCGTGATTTGATCAAGCTCGGTTCGCGTAAGCCGGCCCTGTTGGAAGCAATAGAATGCGCCTGTTTTTGCCTTCTCCCCATTGTCCATCGTTCCAAACCACAGCCTTCCGGCCGGATCGACCACGCCATCGTTGAGCCGGTTGTCCGGAAGCTCCCGTTCAACTTCGACAATAAGCGTGAAATCACCGCTTACGTCATCGAATTTGTAAAGTCCGGACTGGAGCCCGGCGATGAATCCACCGGGCTCCGCCGGGAAAACGAAACCCACCTGTTCAGGCGCATTCCAGCTTTTCTTCAGTCCTGTTGCAGGGTCATAGCGGTGAATCTGTTGACGCTTGATGTCGACGAACCAGAGCGCTTTTTCGCGTTCGACCCAAACCGGACCTTCGCCCAGCTCTGCTTCGAGTTTCCAGACCGGCGCGGGTGATTCGTCGCTCATTTCAGCGCCAACCCGCGTCGACGAAATGCTCGTGTCCGGTGATCAGCCGTGCATCATCCGAGGCAAGGAATAGCGCCATTGCGGCGATGTCCTCCGGCACCAAGCGTCCTTTCAAGCACTGTGCGTTGACGATCTCCGCTTCGCCTTCTGGCGTGTACCATTTGAGTTGTCGCGGCGTTCGAACGTTTCCAGGGACAACGCACGAGACACGAATGTTGTCCGGCCCGAGCTCACGCGAGAGCGAGCGCGTCAGCCCTTCGATTGCAGCCTTGCAGGTTTCATACAAAATGAGCCCCGGCAGCGCGAGGTGCCAGCTGATCGAGCCCAAGTTGATGATCACGCCGCCACCGCTCGCGCGCATTCCGGGCACAACGGCCTGCGTGCAGAAGAACTGGTGTTTGAGATTGACGTTCAGTCGATCGTCCCAGTAGGCCTCGGTCACGTCCTCGAGTTCGTGTCGGTCGTCATTTGCAGCGTTGTTGACGAGGACGTCGATCGATCCTCCTTCAGCGATCATCCCGTCGATCGCAGAACGCGTTGCCTTGATATCGGTTAGATCGACGCGAATGAAGCGCGCGCCCGTTCGTTGCGCGAGTTCTTCGGAATCGGACGCGTTGATATCGATGAACACAACATCGCAGCCTTGCGCCGCGAATCCCTCGACTAGTCCAGCACCAATGCCGGACCCACCACCAGTGACCAGCACGCGTTTGCCTTTAAGGCTCGGATAAACGGCGCGCTGGCCGGACGCATCGGTCAAATCATCAACTCCAGATATAGGCAGTCTTAGTCTGCGTGTAGAATTCAATGGCGGCGAAGCCCTGCTCGCGCGCGCCGTAACTCGACTTGCGCGTGCCGCCGAACGGCACGTGGTAATCGACGCCTGCTGTTGGAAGGTTGATCATGACCATTCCAGCGCGAATGTTCCGCCGAAAGTGCCGGGCAAATTTGAGCGAATTGGTGACGATCCCCGCCGACAGCCCGAACTGCCCGCGATTGGCGATCTCCAACGCTTCATCATAGTCACGCACTTTGACCGTGCTTGCGACTGGACCGAATACTTCCTCGCAGTTGATGCGCTGTTGCGGTTGAGTGTCCGCAATAACCGTCGGGGCCATGTAGAAGCCTCGCTTATCGAGCGTCAAAGGCTCACCGCCGGCGAGGATCTTGCCGCCTTCATCCGTCGCGATCTTCACATATTTGAGATTCTGTTCGAGCTGCTGTTGACTGACTGCAGGCCCGACTTGAGTCTGCGGATCGAGCGCGTCGCCGACCCGGAGCGAGCGTGCTTTCGCCGCCAGAGCCTCGACGAAGCGATCGTGAATGCCTTCAGTCACAATGATCCGCGACGAAGCCGTGCAGCGTTGCCCAGTACCGAAGAATGCGCCGTCGATTGCGCACATCACCGCACGGTCGATGTCCGCATCGTCGAGCACGACCAGCGGGTTCTTGCCGCCCATTTCGAGCTGCACCCTTGCCTGGCGTTTCGCGGCACCTTCGGCAACGGATGCGCCGACAGATTGCGACCCAGTGAACGAAATTCCGTCGATTCCCTGGTGCTCGACCATCGCACGGCCAACGTCACCTTCGCCGATAATCATATTGAAGACGCCTGGAGGAGCACCGGCTTCGAGAAGGATTTCGCCAAATGCATGCGCAATCGCCGGCGTTGGGGTTGCCGGCTTTAGAACTACCGTATTTCCGAACGCCAGCGCGGGAGCGCTCTTCCAAGCGGGGATTGCGATCGGAAAATTCCACGGAGTGATCAGTCCAAAGACGCCGACAGCTTCGCGATAGGTCTCGGCATCGATCCCGGGGCGCGTTGACTCGAGGGTTTGCCCATGACGTCGCAGTGCCTCTCCAGCGAAATACTTGCAGATTCGTGCCGCTCGCATGACTTCGCCAGTGCCTTCGGGAAGCGTCTTTCCCTCCTCGCGCGACAATAATGTGCCGAGCTCCTTGGCGCGGCTCATGATTAACGTCCCGGCTTTGTCGAGAACGTCCGAGCGTACTTCGGGGGAAGCATCCGACCAGGAAGGGAATGCGGCGCGCGCGGCTTCAACCGCGCGGTTAACTTCAGCAGTTCCCCCTCTTGGGAAGCGCGCGACAACGTCATCGAGATTGGACGGGTTGAGGCTTTCACCCTCGGCGTTTCCACCGATGCTTTCGCCATTGATGAGGTGATTAAGTGTTTCGAGCATCAGTTATTCTCCGACGTCCCCGCCAACAGTCCCCGCTCTGACAAGTTGCGCATCAGTGCCCGCGTGCCAAATGTCCACGGTGGTGCATCACGCGATGTCGTCACGATGTTGACCAGCGTGCCGAGCTTGGGCGTCGAAATCCGTACCTCATCGCCTGGCTTGTGCGTGAAGCCCCGGCCTTCTTCGTCGCGATCCTGCGTTGGCGCGAACAAGGTGCCGAGAAAGAGGACGAACCCATCGGGATAATGATGCTCGCTCATTGCCTGGCGAACCAGCTCGGCTGGATCGCGGCTGATTTCGCCCATTCGACTCTGGCCGCGAAGAGTGAAGCCGTCGGTGCCGTCAATCTCGAGATCAACAACTGCCGAGCGCACGTCATCAAGGCTGAAACTCGAATCGAACAGCCGGACAAAAGGACCGATCGCACAGGATGCGTTATTGTCTTTCGCCTTGCTTAGAAGCAGCGCGCTTCGCCCTTCGAAATCGCGCAGGTTCACATCGTTCCCGAGAGTCGCGCCCCGTATCTTTCCCTCGTGACTGACGACAAGGACAACCTCTGGCTCCGGATTGTTCCAGGTTGAGTCCGATCGGATCCCGATCTCGGCTCCCCAACCAACGCTGGCGAGCGGCGCGGTCTTCGTGAAGATCTCGGCATCTGGACCAATCGCTACTTCAAGATATTGTGACCAGAGCCCTTCCTCGATGAGCGCCTGCTTCAAACGTCCTGCCGCGTCGCTGCCTGGAATCACGGATCGGATACCACCGCCGATTCGGTCCTCGAGTTTTCCCCGGATTGCGCGTGCGTCGCGATAATCGCCGCGCGCACGCTCCTCGATGACGCGCTCAAGCGCCGAGACGGCAAAAGTCACTCCAGCGGCCTTTACCGTCTGGAGATCGACCGGCGCCAGGAAGCGCTCGCGTGGCAGGCGGGTAAGCTCGTCTATACCGAACAAGTACTCGCCCGCTAAATGCGATGGGTCCGCAACATCCATGAGATCGGCAATGGTCGGAACGGAACGCGAAATATCTTCGACTCGATCACCACGAACAAGCACCGGCGTCGGCCCCGCATCGAGCAGCAGCCGGCCGGCAAGAACGGCGTCGGCAACATCGACTGGAAGCATCGCGGAAGTGAACTGCATCTTTGGACGAAGAAGCCTCGATCGAGTGTCGTGGTAGCGCTACCAATCAACGCTGATGGCAGCTAGTGTCAAGTTCGTAAGTGGGAGAGCGGATAGCAGATATCCGCGAGGAGAGAGATCATGAATTGCAGGAATGCTGCCGTTTTCGCGCTTTTAATCGGATGCGCTCTGCCAACCGGAGCCGCGACAGTGCAGGTGGCGCCAACGGCCGAAGCACGGGCAGCCGATGTGGTGAGCAGAATGACGCTCGACGAGAAACTACAGCTCGTCTTCGGTTATTTTGCCACGGACTGGCAGGGAAAACATCCGCCGGCTGGCGTGCGTTATGGCTCCGCTGGTTTCGTTCCCGGAATCGACCGTCTCGGGATCACGCCGCAATGGGAGACGGATGCCGGGATCGGCGTCGCGACGCAAGGTGGGGCAGTGCAGAAGCGACTCCGCACAGCACTCCCGTCGGGACTAGCAACGGCGGCGACGTGGAATCCTCAAATCGCTTTTAAGGGCGGTCAGATGATCGGCAGCGAAGCGCGCGCATCGGGTTTCAACGTGATGCTTGCTGGCGGTGTCGATCTTGCGCGCGATCCGCGCAACGGACGCAATTTCGAATATGCCGGCGAAGACCCGCTTCTTGCAGGGACAATTGTCGGCTCGGAGATCGCCGGGATCCAATCGAACCATATTGTCTCCACCGCGAAACACTATGCGCTGAACGATCTTGAAAGTGGGCGCAAAGGCCATGATGCGCGCATCGACCGTGGCGCTGCCCGCATGTCCGATCTTCTCGCGTTCCAATTCGCGATCGAGCGCGGCCAGCCGGGATCCGTCATGTGCGCCTACAATAAGGTCAACGGCGACTTTTCCTGTGAGAACAGCTGGCTTCTCAACGACGTTCTCAAGCACGATTTTGGTTTTCGCGGGTATGTGATGTCCGACTGGGGTGCCGTCCACAGCACGGAGAAAGCTGCAATCAACGGCCTTGACCAGGAGTCCGGCTGGCCATTCGACGAGCAGCCTTATTTTCGCGAGCCACTAAAGGCGGCCGTGCTCGCCGGAAGGGTGCCGCAAGCAAGGATCGACGACATGGCGCGGCGCATCCTTTATGCGCTCTATGCCACTGGTGCCGAGGACAACCCGGTCAGCGAGAACTTGCCGATCAACTATTCGGCCGACGAATCGGTGAGCGAAGCCGACGCAGAGCAGGCAATTGTGCTGCTGAAGAACGAGGGGAACCTTTTCCCGCTTGCGACGAACGCGCGCAGGATCGTCGTCATCGGCGGTCACGCTGACAAGGGGGTTCTCGCCGGGAGCGGGTCATCGCTCGTCTATCCGCGCGGCGGCAATGCCGTGCCTGGGCTCGCACCGACGGGCTGGCCCGGCCCAGTAACCTATTATCCCTCGTCACCTCTTCACGAGTTGCGCTCTCTTCTACCCAATACGTCGTTCATCTTCGTGGACGGAAACAACCCTGCCGAGGCCGCGGCAGCGGCCCGCAACGCCGATGCGGCGATTGTGTTCGCGACCCAGTGGTCGAGCGAATCGATCGACGTTCCAATGGCACTCGACGGTGATCAGAATTCGCTGATCGAAGCGGTGGCAGCGGCGAATCCACGAACG
>DASRBJ010000348.1:0-8298 GCA_035653695.1 Sphingomicrobium sp. | reverse complement strand
CTCGACATTCGAACATTATACGCCGACGGTGCAGGTCGGCTATATGGTGACGCCGGAGATTGCGCTTAATGCCACGCTCGGTGTTCCGCCGACAATTGACGTTTATGGCGCCGGCAGCATCGGCGCTCTCCCGAAGCTCGGCCGCGTTACCTACGGACCAACGGCACTTACCGTGCAATATCATCCGTTCCGCACTGGTTGGATCCGACCCTATGTCGGAGCTGGCCTTGCCTACATGATCGTATTCAATACCGAAGACGGAGCCTTCAAAAACTTGAGGGTCGGTAATGACCTCGGTTGGGCTGTCGAGGCAGGAACAGATCTGATGATCAACCGCCACTGGGGCATGTTCATCGACTTCAAAAAAGCGGGCTTGCGCCCGCGGGCCACCGGCACCTTCAATGGTATACCAGTCGTCGGCAAGACGCGGCTCGATCCTCGAGCATTCAGCGGTGGAGTAGTGGTCCACATCTGACCGGCAAACCCCGCCCTGGAGAGTAACTCGATGGGGACTTACGATCGCAAGCTTCACGAAACGGTCCGCGGATTTTCCCCATGGATCGACCGAGAGATGCGCTATGCGACGGCAGCGATGACGACGATCACCACGAGCGATGGGAGATCGGCATCAGCAAAGGTCCTCAATGTCTCGAACAAAGGTTGCCGCATTCGTACGTCGCTTCCACTCAAGGAGGGCGAGCGCCTGACATTTGTTGTCGAACCGCACGGAATGGTTGAAGCCAAGGTATGCTGGCTGCGCGAAAGCGAGGCTGGAGTGAAGGTGAT
The DNA here is from genome assembly GCA_035653695.1 of Sphingomicrobium sp. Taxonomy (GTDB): domain Bacteria; phylum Pseudomonadota; class Alphaproteobacteria; order Sphingomonadales; family Sphingomonadaceae; genus Sphingomicrobium. The sequence continues at coordinate 7,512 of DASRBJ010000348.1, read as the reverse complement.
CACCCGCGACCCATTCTATCGCGACTACAGTTTCGCTTATCCGCCGTGATCGTCTGCTGATCTTCTTAGGCAGCTCTTCCCCGTCCATCGCCGCGAGCCTTGCGAGTGGACGAAACAGCGCCTCAGCAATCAATGTTGTAATGGTCGGGGAGAGAGGATTCGAACCTCCGGCCCCTGCCTCCCGAAGACAGTGCTCTACCAGGCTGAGCTACTCCCCGACCGGAACCCGCGCGATTGCCACGTCAGTAGCGGCGGGAGCCAAGGCCGCGGCTAGATAGAAGGGGGCTCGAGCAAGCGCAAGCCGCTTAGCGTCCGACCGCGTTAAGCCAGTCTTCATGGCGCACGAACTTCTCACGTGGCGAGCCCGGGCGTGCGTTCTCGATTTCGCTTGCCTCTATCTTGCGCCAATCTTCATAATCAGTCGCAAGAACGCCCCTGCTCAAGAGTAAATCCTTGAGCCCCTTAGCACCGGCACGTTGCGCCGAACTGCCGGGAGGCATTGCAGCAACAATTTGATCGGCCACTTCATAGCCGTCCGGACGGTTCGTCCCAATAGTACCGCTAGGCCCACGCCGAGCCCAGCCAACAGCGAATAGTCGGCCGGCAATTTGACCAGCCTTGTTGACGAACTTTCCGCCTTCGAAGGGAACATCGGGAATGGGTGACGTCGAATAGCCAATCGCAGTCACGACGAGGTTCGCGGGCACTTCATAGATTTCGCCAGTACCCCGCGCCGATCCGGATTCGTCGAGCACCGTCCGTTCCACGATAACCCGTTCCGCCCGTCCCTCGCCCTCGATCGCGACGGGCTTCGCGAAGAAATCGAAGACGATTGATTTGGCTTTTTCGCGTTCAAGAGACGCGAAGCTTCGCAACAGACTGACCGACTTGCGCAAGCCAGGCTCGAGCGCCTCATCCATGTCGACGGGGGGAAAGTCACGCGGATCAACAATTGGGACAGCCGCTTCGAGGTGCGCGAGTTCACCGAGCTCCTTGGGCGTCATCGCAATCTGGTGCGGGCCGCGGCGCCCGAGGATTGTCACCGTGCGAATTCCCGATTGGTCAAGCGCTTCAAGCGCGTGCCGAACGATATCGGAACCTTCGAATTCTGTTCTCGTCTTGGACAGAATCCTCGCGCAATCGAGCGCAACATTGCCATTGCCGACGACCGCGGCGCTGGCGCCCCGGAGATAAGGATCGAGATCGGCAAATTCCGGGTGGCCATTGTACCAACCAACAAACTCGGCCGAGCCCACGACGCCCGCGAGATCCTCTCCTGGTATGTTGAGCCTGCGATCGTTCGGCGCGCCCGTGGCAAGGATCACGGCGTCGTAAAGATCGAGCAATTCCGAAACACTTACGTCTTTGCCTACCGACACGTTGCCGATGAAATCGACGCCGGCAGTCTCGGCCACCTTGTCATAGCGCTTACTGACCGCCTTCAGCGACTGGTGGTCAGGAGCGACCCCGAATCGAATGAGGCCGTAGGGAACCGGAAAGCGATCCAGAATGTCTATCCGTGCCTTCTCGCCATAAGCTTTTTGCAGCGCCTCGGCAGTGTAGAAACCCGCCGGACCCGAACCGACAACAGCGAACTGCCGCATGGCGCCTCCTTCGAGGGTTAAGCTTAGCGGCCGACCGGCAGGGCGTCAGCCCTTCGAGTGATCCTCGAGGAGAATGTTTCCCTTTTTCTGAAGGGTTGCCTGGATGAGACTGGAGAACATTCCGAGCATACCTGGGAGAAGAACCTTCAGATGCACGGTCGTCTCGCGGACATCGATGGTCGCATTCACTGCTTCCCCGAGTGCAGCGATCTGAAGATTGAGCTGGTCGCCTGACCATCCTGACTGAACCTGTGCGCCACCAGGGATGTGTTGCTCGAGCTTATGGATATTACTGCCAATGCGACGCTTCGCTTCCTCCTTTCCAAGATTGTGCGGAAGATCGACGTCGATGGGCTGAGTCATAAATGGGATGTCGGCCAGCATTCAGCGCTTTTCAAGGCGCGCGCGAAGAGTATCATCTTCTGATGCGTTCGCTTGTAGCCACATTGTTGATCGTCGCCGCGCCCGTCGCTGCGCAAACTCCGCCCGCTGGGCCGCCTTCGCCGGCAGCCTTGCCACCGGCAAGTTCGTGGGATCCGGCAGCGCAATATATCACGTCGGGCCAGGACGAGCCGGGTTATCGAGCCTGGTACCTCGCTGTTCCTGCGCGCGCGCAGCAGGTGAAAGCGTTCAACGATTATCTTGCAAGTGCGGAGGTCGCCGGAATTCTGCCAACCTGGCAGCTACTACGTACCGCCAGCTCCTGGAAGGACTGCAACAGCCAGCCGTTCGAAGTGCCCCCGGCTGACGAATGGCCGCACATGGTGCAGACGCTGCGGTACATTCGCGATTACGTGATACCCGCGATCGGGCCCGTCGAGCCCGTCTCGGCCTACCGGAATCCCGCCCTTAACGTTTGCGCAGGCGGCGCTCCGGAAAGTGCTCACAAGCTCGATTCCGCCGTTGATCTTGTGCCGTTGCGCCCGATCACTCGCGAAACGCTCATGCGCACCATGTGCGGCATCCACTCGGCGCACGGCGCAGCCTACAATGCTGGGCTCGGCTTCTATGCCTATTTGCGGTTTCACGTAGACAGCACCAAGTTCCGGCGCTGGAACATGGATCCGGCCGTTGCAGCCGACTGTCCGCCGATCATCCATCCGGAGGACATGGCAAGTGTCGGGCAACCTTTGCCACAACCGCCGCCAGCCAATGGGGCAAGCACGGCATTGCAGGCGCCAAGCTCAACAGCCAATGTTCAACCTCAAGGAGGCTCAACAGCCCAGCCACACTAGGGCAGTTGAACACTTGAACTTGTCGGTCATCAAAGCTTCGCGTGGGGCCTTGTGTTGCTTGTTTGCAACACCATATCGACCCTCAAGACAGAGGGAAAAGATTGAATGGATTTTGAAAAGCTGACGGACCGCGCACGTGGATTCTTACAGGCGGCGCAGACCATTGCCGTTCGGGAGCATCAGCAGCGCATCGCCCCCGCGCATCTTTTGAAGGCACTCCTTGACGACGATCAGGGAATGGCCGCGGGCCTGATCCAAGCCGCCGGCGGCGATGCCAAGGCAGCACAGCGCGAAGTCGACCAGCTGGTTTCGAAGATCCCATCGGTAACGGGGAGCGGCGCGACCCAGGCGCCAGCACTCGATGGCGACACGATCCGGATTCTCGACCAGGCTGAGCAGGTCGCAAAGAAGTCAGGCGACAGCTACGTGACCGTGGAGCGGATCCTCCTTGCAATGGCACTTGCAAAAGGGACGGACGTTGCAAACGTGCTTTCAAAGGCCGGTATCACGCCGCAAAAACTGAATGCCGCGATCGAGCAGCTCCGTGGTGGGCGGACAGCGGACACGCAGGGCGCCGAGGATCGCTACGATGCGCTAAAAAAATATGCGCGCGACCTCACCGAGGCAGCGCGCAACGGTAAACTCGATCCGGTCATTGGACGCGACGAGGAGATTCGCCGGACCGTCCAGGTTCTCGCTCGGCGAACGAAGAATAACCCCGTGCTTATCGGTGAGCCGGGTGTGGGCAAAACGGCGATTGTCGAAGGGCTTGCGCTTCGCATTGCCAACGGTGACGTCCCCGATGGAATCAAGGACAAGCGCCTGCTGGCGCTCGACATGGGAGCACTCATCGCCGGCGCTAAGTATCGCGGCGAGTTCGAAGAGCGGCTGAAGGGCGTTCTCGACGAAGTTCGGGAGGCCGAAGGCGACATAATCCTTTTCATCGACGAGATGCATACGCTGGTTGGCGCCGGAAAGGCCGAAGGCGCAATGGACGCTGGCAACCTTCTGAAGCCGGCACTTGCACGAGGAGAGTTGCACTGCATCGGCGCAACGACGCTCGACGAATATCGCAAGTATATCGAGAAGGATGCGGCACTCGAGCGTCGGTTCCAGCCGGTGTTCGTCGGCGAGCCAACCGTTCCCGACACGATCTCAATCCTACGTGGTCTTAAGGAAAAATATGAGCTGCACCACGGCGTGCGTATCACCGACGCGGCGATCGTTGCCGCTGCAACCCTTAGCAATCGCTACATCACGGACCGATTTCTGCCCGACAAGGCGATCGACCTCATGGACGAGGCGGCGAGCCGCATCAGGATGGAAGTCGAATCGAAGCCGGAGGAGATCGAGAATCTCGATCGGCGCATCATTCAGCTGAAGATCGAGCGCGAGGCTCTCAAGAAGGAACAGGACGCCGCCTCGAAGGATCGGCTGTCACGTCTCGAGGACGAACTTGCAAATCTCGAGCAGCAATCCGCGGAACTCACCCAGCGCTGGCAAGCCGAGAAGGAGAAAATCTCGGCCGAGGCGAAGCTCAAGGAACAGCTGGACGCCGCTCGTCTAGAGCTCGAACAGGCTCAGCGCGCTGGCGACCTCGCCAAGGCCGGTGAGCTTGCCTACGGCAAAATCCCGCAGCTCGAGCGACAAGTTGCGGATGCGCAGGCGGCGGCTAAGGGCGCCATGTTGCGCGAGGAAGTGACTGACCAGGACATCGCCGGCGTGGTCAGCCGCTGGACGGGCATTCCCGTTGAGCGGATGATGGAGGGCGAACGCGAGAAGCTTTTGCAGATGGAGGCTGCGATCGGCGCACGCGTCATCGGCCAGGAGGATGCCGTAAAGGCTGTCTCCGCGGCTGTTCGGCGTGCGCGTGCCGGGCTGCAGGATCCGAACCGCCCCTTGGGCTCGTTCCTCTTTCTCGGGCCAACCGGCGTCGGAAAAACGGAACTCACCAAGGCTCTTGCCGAATTCCTCTTCGACGACGCCTCGGCGATGGTTCGAATCGACATGAGCGAGTTCATGGAGAAGCATGCGGTCGCTCGATTGATCGGTGCGCCTCCAGGCTATGTCGGCTATGAGGAAGGCGGAGTCCTTACCGAAGCCGTGCGGCGTCGACCCTATCAGGTGGTGCTTTTCGACGAGGTCGAGAAAGCGCACGGCGACGTGTTCAACGTGCTGCTCCAGGTGCTCGATGACGGGAGACTGACGGACGGTCAGGGCCGCACCGTCGACTTTACCAACACCATCATCATTCTGACTTCGAACCTCGGCTCGCAATATCTGGCGCAGCTCGGTGAAGACGAGCCAGTCGAGAAGGTCGAACCACAGGTCATGGAGGTCGTGCGCGCGCACTTCCGGCCGGAATTCCTGAACCGCCTCGATGAAATCATTCTTTTCCATCGGCTCGGTTCGGGTCACATGGGACCGATCGTCGACATTCAGGTCGCACGGCTCCAGAAGCTCCTCGACGACCGCAAGATCCGGCTCGAGCTCAGTGACGCCGCCCGGGCTTGGCTCGGTCGCGTGGGCTATGATCCCGTCTATGGAGCGCGCCCGCTGAAACGCGCCGTTCAGAAGTATGTGCAAGACCCGCTTGCCGATAAAATCCTCGCGGGGGAGATCCCCGACGGCTCGACCGTTCGCGTTGACGAAGGCGATGGCGAGCTTGTGCTGACACGCGCTGGAGAGCTGCGCGAGGCAGCCGAATAAGCGAAGGCTGAACCGATTCCTAGGGAGGGTGAGCGTCACCCTTCCATCTTTCCAATTCAGCCGCGCTCGCTCTTGGCTGCTGGTGCCGCAGGTACAGGCGGCGATGGGGGCGACACAAGCGGACAAGCCGTGGACGCGTCTATGTCGGCGCCTCCGGGACAGATTTGGGTTGGCGACGCCGGCGGCGCGGGTGGCGCGGAAAGAACCGGCTCGGGAGGAGCGAGGCGCTCATGCGGACGGAAGCTGAAATTTGCTCCCACGCGGAAGAACCGGCCAACCGCTCCGGCTTGCGTATAGGTCGGATTGTAATTTGCCACGGCATAGTTCGGCGGATCGACCGGCGCCTTGGCGTCAAAGAGGTTCAAGACATTCCCATAGAGCGTAATCCCGTTCGTCAGCTTGTAGCTACCGACAAGGTCCACCCAGGTGAAACTCTTCGTTCGGCAGGCAAAGCCCGCATTGTAGAGGTTGGTCGTGCAATCCGCCCCCGTACCAGGCCCGTTCTGGTCTTCGGCCGTCATCCGGTAACCGCTGACGTAGTAAATCGTCCCCGTCAGTGACGCTCGCCCAAATTCAAAGCTGTTCGACCAGTTCCCGCGCCACCGCGGCGTGCCAGCGCCCGACGATAAAATGTACGGCCCCTGAGTACCGACATAATGCTGTACAGCGCACCCGGGATCACTGTCGTCCGAGCACGAACGGAAATCGAACTTGTTGATCCGCGTCGTCTCGAGGTTACTCGACCAGCGCAAACCCCGTGAAAGGCGGAAACTGGCCTGCGCTGCAAAGTCAACGCCGGACGTCACAAGGGACGACGCGTTCGCGTAAGGACCAACGACGATAGCGACTGAACGGATACCATTGGGGAACTGTGGATCGACAGGGTTCAGAAGGACGCTGTAGCCAGCCGGTAGCGGCGTACCGGCGTAATAAGCATCAAGCGCCGCATTCGAAAGCGGGCCGCCGGTGATGATGTTCGTCTTCTTGATATGATAATAATCGAGAGTGAAACTGATCTCGCGGATCGGCTGCAGGATGATGCCCGCGGTCAAACTCTGCGACTTTTCAGGATCAAGGTTCGGGTTGGCGTTGTCTCGGAAGCCAAGCGCCTGGCCACTGCGGGTATATGGGTCGCCGCCAGTGCATGATCCGCTTGCAAACGAGCCGCCGTGCTGCTCGCACAGCGATTGGTATGCTCCAGGCGTGTATGTCGTAAAACCTGTTATCTGACCCGCAGTTTCGGCGAACGACGGCGCTCGGAAGCCCCGCGACCAGGTGCCGCGCAGCGCCAGTGCGCGAACTGGTGTGAACTTGAACCCGGCTTTCGGCGAGAAATTGCTGAAACCGGTCGAATAATGGTCATAACGCCCCGACAGTTGAAGTTCGAGTTGCTTCACGACCGGCGCGGAAACTTCGAAGAACCCGGCCTCGACATCGCGTTCACCCTTGGCGTTCACCTGATTGACGCCAATGAAGTCGCCGGTGGGATTCGCATCGGGGTTATCGAGGGACTCGTGGCGAAAGTGCGCGCCAACGCCGAGCTGAAGCGGGCCGCCGGGGAGCAGCAACAAGTCCTTCGTTACGATGCCCTGCAGGGCATAGAGCGCCGATGTCGCGGTATAGTCATTGCGAAGAATGACTGAATTGCGAATTGTTGCGCTGTTGAGTGCCGGGTCGATGAGATTGTACTGCCCAGTTGCAATTGCCTGCTCGAACCCGGAGAGGCTGACGACATCGTTCGTGACGCGAAGCCGGCTCTGCGAGGCAGTTCCGTCCACTTGGAAGTGGAAACCGTTCAGGAATGTGCCGCTCGCGCCAACGGCCGCTCGGAGGACTTCGTTTCGATACCCTCCGTAGTTGTTGTAGCCGTCCGCTGATCCGAAGCGATAATAAAGCTGCGCCGCATGGGTTAGCGGATCACCCGTCGCCGACGCGTAGGGGTCATAAGGATCGAGCCGCCGATC
>DASRBJ010000347.1:0-4747 GCA_035653695.1 Sphingomicrobium sp. | reverse complement strand
CGCCACGTCGCCAGGCACTTTGCGACCTTTTCGTTCAAGTTCCTCGCATGCGCCGGCAGCAATGAAGTCACTGACTGCTAGGACTCCATCGAACTCGATCCCGCGTTCGAGCGCTCCTTCGATTGCCTGCATGCCTCCGTGAATTGAGAAACCGCACGGAATTGCCCCGGCGAGCGACGCCGAGCTGCTCGAAAGAACGTCGCGGACGCCTTCGAACCGTCCTGCTATTTCCGGGTGGCGATTGTCGCCCAGGAACAGGAGCTTCACGCAGCCGCAATCCTCGACCAGGTGCCGCGCCGCAAGTTGGCCGCCGAGACGATTGTCACTGCCAACGACGGGAACGTTCAATCCGGGTACAGGCGCCCCCCAGGCGACCATTGGAAGTCCAGCGCTTCGTACCTCCTCGAGTTTGCGCGCATTCTCGCCCTGTCCAATCATCACGATGCCATCAGCGCCAATCGCGTTCGATGCGAGGAAATGATCGCTGGTGGTCAGAAGCAAGGCATGGTCGGCCGGTGTCAGAACCTCGATCAGTCCGCCAATCATCCACAAGAGGAGCGGGTCGGCCATCGGTCGTTCGTCGGAGACGACCTGCTCAATGACGACGGCAATCGTCTGTGTTCGGCGTGTCCGCAGACTGCGCGCCGCAACGTTCATCCGGTACCCGGACTCGCGCGCAATCTTGACGATCCGGTCACGTACCTCGGGCCGCACGAGATTGCTGCCTCGCAATGCTCGCGAGACGGTGATTTTCGAAACACCCGCGAGAGCGGCAACGCGCTCCATCGTTGGCCGCTCTCCGATCACGCCGGGCCTTTCGATCTTGTTTCTTGGTAACGGATCATTTCAGGTTGCGCCGAAAAAAGCTCGAAATGTCTCGGAGCGCCGCCTGCGTCTCAGGATAGTCGAGCCCCGACAGATAGGCAGTGTGCGTTTGGCCTTCGTAGACGATCAGCTCGGTTGGAGAGTCGGCGTCGCGGAGCTTTTGTGCAACGCGCACGGTGTTCGACAGGAACAAGTCTCGAGTGCCCGACAGCAGGAGCGTTGGCGGAAAATTCGAAAACGAGCCATACACCGGGGAAAGCCGAGGATCCTTCAAGTCCAGGCCGTTTGCGTATTGGCGCGCGGAGACACTTAAGCCGCCCTCGTAGACCATTGGATCAGTGTACCGGTTCGAGAAATAAGAATCGCCCGTCTGAGACAAGTCCGACCAGGGCGAACCGGCAAAGACTGCATCGGGGACACGAAGATGCTCGCTGATGCTCCGCTGAGTGAGTGCCAGCGTCATCGCGCCGCCAGTCGAAGAGCCGAACAGGCCTAATTTGGCGCGCGGATAATCTCCGCTAAGCTGCTTCCAGACAGCGATCGCATCGTCAAGCGGCGCTGGAAAAGGATGATCGGGCGGCATCCTGTAATCTACGGCAACCGTTTCTATGCGTGTCGCGCCGGCGACGAATAGTCCCTCCATTAGTCCGCTTTCACCGGCGCCGCCCGTATAGGCGCCGCCGTGAATGTACATCAAAAGACGCGTTGGCGGCGATGATGAAGGCTCGGGCGTGATCAGATAGCAATGAACGCCGCCAAATCTCGTTTCTTTGAGCTTCAGCTTGAGACGGGAGAGGACGGCGAGCACATCGGAGTGGGTCTTAGCTGGGTCGGGATTCGATGCTTCCTTCCAGCCAGCATTGGTCGTCGGCAAGCTCGTTGGGGCGACGGACGGTGGAGCATTGGCAATCGCTGCCTGCATTTGCGGACTGACGGTTGTCGGCACTGGAAGATCGTGCGCTGGAATATGGCGAACCGGTAAAGCTTCGATGGATGAGTACGCCGGCGAAGCGGCAAGTGCAGCCGCCATTACTCCATGGTTGACTTTCAACACCCGAACCCACCCTGCTAGATCCTGGATGAGCTAACATGGGGGGCAACCAGCGCAAAGGGCCATGAGGATTTCACTTGCGCGACGAGGCATCTCTCCAAGCAACTCGCATCGGCGAACATCGCTAGTCGCGTCGCGGCAAGCTAGCATTGCTTCAGAAATGAGCATGCCATCGAGTTAGCGAAGTGCCGAACCCCCGCCGTCGTCGTTTAGGTGGTCGATGACGACCCGCATTGAGTTACTTGCGCCCTGGCGAACCGATCGCTGGCCGATCGCTGTTCGCGCCTCTCTCTCGATGGGCGCAGCCGCTGCGATCGGGTGGCTGCTCCTCGGGTTTCCGGCAGGCATGCTTGCAACGCTCGGTGCTTTCACATCGCTCTATGCTCCTAACCGGCCTTATGCGAACCGGGCAATCGTCCTTGCAGCAGTGGGGATTGCAATCACGATCATGGTTGGCGCGGGAATGGAACTGCGGCCGCTTGCCTGGGGGTCCGCTGGAGTGGTCGTCGCGGCGACCGGAGTCATTACCTTTGTGGTCAATGCCTCGCGTGTGGGACCGCCTGGCGCTTACCTTATTGTGCTGGCCGGTGCCGCCGGCACGTCTCTCCCGCCGAAGTTGCCGGTCGGCGAGGCAGAACTGCTGGTGATGGTGGGCGCGGCTGTCTCATGGGTGGTCCACATGGCAGGCGCCCTACGACAACCCCGCGGGCCCGAGCGCCGGGCAGTGCTCGAAGCTGCGGCGGCGATCGAGAAGGCACTTGAAGCAAAGGATCAAGGTTCAATCAAATGCCGCCGGGCCGCTGCGAAAGCACTTCACGAGGCCTGGGCGGCACTGACGACGTTCCAGCCCTTTGCCGTTTCGCGCGGGCGACGGCTCAACAGCTTGCGCGCAATCAACCGACAATTGCACACGATCTTCGCCGAACATGTTCTCTCGTCCACGGGCTCGGCAGCAATCCAAGTCGTGCACCGGGTGCGAGAACTAGCCGACATGGCGCGATCCCGGGAATATCATCGCCACGCCGCGGATCCGTTGCCGCTGGGGAGGCTCGAACTGTGGGAGTCGCTTCGCGAGAATTTCGACCTACGATCTTCGGCCACCAGGACCGCAATCCTGGTGGTCATCGCGTCGGCGCTTGCCGCAGCGATTTCGCTCCTTGTGCATCTTGAGCGCCCTTACTGGTCGATAGCCGCCGCCGTACTCGTTCTTCATCAGGACCAGAGTTGGAGCGGAGTACTGCGAAAGGCGATTGATCGAATTGGTGGAACGACGCTCGGGCTCGTACTTGCTGGCGCTATTCTCTTGATGCGCCTCGCGAGCGTCGGAGTCGTTCTCAGCATCATGGCGCTGCAGTTCATTTCGGAACTTCTCGTCGTGAGGCGCTATGCGATTGCCGTCGTGTTCATCACGGCGAACGCTCTCCTCATTGCCTCCGGCGGCCGCCATGCAGTCGATGTTCCGGGGCTCGTCTGGGGAAGAGGGTTGGACACATTGCTTGGATGTATGACAGCAGTAATGGTCTACTTGGCATTAGGCGGACGCAAACCGGACGTTTCGATGATGCACGAGCAAGAGCGCGTGAACGATGCGATCGACCTCGTCCGATCATTCGTCCAATCAGGCGAGGTCACCAGTCTTCTAGCGCGCCGGGCGCGCCGAGACTTGCAACATCGCTTGCTTGTTCTTGCGAGCGTCGAAGAGCGGTACCTCGACGATCGGCAAATCACGAAGGAATTCAACTCGCGGTTGCTGGGCGACGTCGAAACACTTGAGCAGCAGGGATATGCGGCGCTGGCGGCTTGTTGGTCGCTTGAAATTGGCGGTAAAGGGTTCGCCCGCCACCTCCAGGAATGAGGAGGCCGACACGGAAGATCCCGACCGGAAACTTCCTGGTCAGTCTCCGTAAGAACTCCTGAAGAGCGCGAGCCGTCTCTTTACCCTTCGGCCGAGCACGCTAAGCGAGTCCGAGGCGCGCGCACTTTCGTGTCAGGTCGATGCGACACGGAACGGGACGTCCACGGGTCTCGCCAGCGACGAGGCAGCCTTGAGCGCGAGCAAATAACCTTGCGCACCAAATCCCGTGATCGTTCCATGGACTACTTCACTGAGGTAGCTGTGTCTCCGAAATGGCTCTCTTGCATATATGTTTGAAAGGTGAACTTCGACCACCGGGATTTTCAGTGAAGCGACGGCGTCGCGAAGGCTGACGGACGTGTGGGTGTATCCGCCGGCGTTGATAATCAATGCTGACGCGGCCTGACGCGCTTCATGGACCCACTCGATAAGTTCGCCCTCCCGGTTGCTCTGCCGGAAATCGATGCTGACGCCGATTTCATGAGCGAGCCTCTTTGTGGCTTCATGAATATCGAGGAGTGTGTCGGGGCCATAAATCTCCGGCTCGCGTTCGCCAAGAAGGTTGAGATTGGGGCCGTTCAGGATCCATATCGGCTTGTCCATCAAGCTCCCTTAGCAGCCTCCAGAACGAGAAAGCTACACAGCTCCGAAGGCAGTCCCAAAGCTCAAGCGCGCGGGGGCACGCGCGGCACAATCATCGTTCGACCTTAGCTCGGCTCGCTCGCCGGCGCCCCAACCTCTTGGGTTGAGTACTGTTGCTTATTTCGCACCTGCGAATGCAAATTTCGCAATTGCAGCAAATTTGATTGTCGGCGATTGGTCTTCCTGCCGGTCAACGGCAACTCTCCCAGTACGTGACTAGCAGAGCCGCCCCACCTCTCTCCTCGGGGCGGCTCCTTTTCTGCTTGCAGCGCCGGGCATTGCGCCGCTAGATGCTGCATTGCACAACAAGCGAGCATCGGGTGAAACGCCTTCCACCTGTTGGATCGATCCAGGCTCTTGTCCAAGTCGCGCGG
>DASRBJ010000346.1:0-6499 GCA_035653695.1 Sphingomicrobium sp. | reverse complement strand
CAGAACGCAATCAGGCCGAACATTGGCCGCTAGCTGTCAATTCCGCCGACATGTGCGTGGGTGTCGCTAAATTTTACAAAGAAGTCGTGAACGTCGAGGAACGACTTCAGTGAACCTGCGCTTCAATCACCCGTGAGGAGGCAGTAAGTGGAAAAGCGATCGATCGGAAACAGCGGCATTGAAGTTGCGCCCCTGGCGCTCGGCGGAAATGTATTCGGCTGGACGGCCGACGAAGCCGCGAGCTTTGCCGTCCTCGATGCCTTCGTCGACGCGGGTGGAACGATGATCGACACGGCCGACGTCTATTCCGCCTGGGTCCCGGGTCATAAAGGCGGCGAAAGCGAAACGGTCATTGGCCGCTGGCTGAAGAAGAACCCTGAGAAGCGTCAGCGGATCGTCATTGCAACGAAGGTCGGGATGATGGCGGGACTTGCACCAGAGACGATCGCCCGCGCATGCGATGCGTCGCTTGAGCGGCTCGGAATCGAGACGATCGATCTTTATTACCACCACAAGGACGATCCTGAGACGCCCCTCGTTGAGAGCCTTGGCGCGATGGACGCGCTCGTGAAGTCGGGTAAAGTGCGCGCCGTCGGACTTTCACAATATTCGCCCGAGCGCCTCGATGAAGCGATGCGCACCGCTGCGCAAAACGGATTCGAGCGGCCTTGCGCGCTTCAGACCTGGTACAATCTTGTCGAGCGCGAGAAACTCGAGGGTCCGCTTCGCGACGCCGCGCTGAGGCACGGCCTTGGGATCATTCCATTCTATGGTCTTGCGAACGGCTTTTTGACCGGCAAGTACCGGAACAAGGAAGATCTATCGAAGAGCAGCCGGGGCGACCGCGTTGCCGAATATCTCGAAGGGAAGGGCATGCGCGTACTTGCCGCGCTCGACGCCGTCGCTTCGGAAACCGGCGCTCCGCTTGCCGCGGTCGCTCTTGCCTGGACGAACCAGCAGCAAGGAATCACCGCCACGCTTGCAAGCGCCACGAGCGTCGAGCAGCTTCACGAACTCACCAAGGCAATGGACCTCGAGCTTACGAGCGAGCAGGTCGAACGCCTTTGCGAAGCAAGCCTCGAAAGCGAACCCGCGGCCGCCTAGCCCTTTTTGAGGATATCGAGCGCAGCAACCGTCATCGCCTCGGTCGCCGTGGAGATGACCGCGTCGGCATCGGGCGCCCACAGCGCGCTATGAAGCGCCGGAAGCTTCAGCGTGTCGCCGTTGACCGCATCCCATTTTGCCTTTGGCACGCCGCCGACCCAGAAGATCACGCTCTCTTTTGACTTGTCCGCAAGCCAGAAGCGGCTGAAATCCTCGCTTGCCATGATGGGCTTGGTCTGGACGACCCGTGCATCGCCAAAATGCGCGCCAAAGAGCTTCAGCAAGCGATCGGACAATTGTGCCGTGTTGAACGTCGCATCCGCCGAGGGCTGCTCGATCTCCACCGTCGGCATCCGGTTTTCCGGCATGCCCGCGGCAATCGCTTCCCCGCGCACGATCCGGCGAATGCCGTCGAGCAAAAGCTTCCGCGTCTCTGGAGTGTAGCTGCGCACCGTAAGCGCCAGCTTCGCGTCATCGGAAATGATGTTGCTCTTCGTACCGGCGTGGAAGCTTCCAACCGTCACGACAGCCGGTTGCTGGGGATCATTCTCTCGGCTGACGAGGGTCTGGAGGGCCATGACGATGCGCGACGCAAGAACGATCGGGTCCTTCGTGTTCTGCGGATAGGCACCGTGGCCGCCGATGCCCTTCACGTCGATGTTGACCGTGTCGACGTTGGCGAGAGCATAGCCCGGCGTGACGCCAATGACTCCTGCCGGCAATGATGCGCTATCGTGAAAGGCGAGGAGATAATCGGGCTTGGGAAAGCGCGTGAACAGGCCGTCATCCAGCATGGCCTGTGCGCCCATCACGCGCTCTTCGCCGGGCTGGAGTATCATGACCAGCGTACCCGACCACTTATCCTTCATGCTCGAAAGACGCCTGGCCGTTGCGAGCCACGTCGTGATGTGCGTGTCGTGCCCGCAGGCATGCATCACCGGCGTGTCACTGCCGTCGGGAAGCTTGCCAATCACCTTGGAAGCGAAGGGGAGGCCGGTCTGCTCCTTGACCGGAAGCGCGTCCATGTCGGCGCGGAGAAGGAGCACCGGGCCTGGACCATTTTTCATAACGGCGACGAGGCCGGTCTTTCCGACATGCTCGGTCACATCAAATCCGAGCTGGCGCATCTTTGGCGCCATCAGTGCCGGCGTGCGCACTTCCTCCATCGATAGCTCGGGGTTCGCATGGAGATCGCGGTAGAGATCGAGCAGCATCGGCATGTCCGAGCGGATCTGTTCTTGCAGCGTTGCCGCGGCGGTTGGGCTACTCGAAATCATTGCAGCAGCGGCAAGCCATAGCATGTTCTTCAACGCGTTACTCCCTCAGGAACCAGCTCCATCACATCGAGCCGGGATTCAAAATGCGGTCGCGGCATCAGGACGCGCCACTGATTGGGGCCGATACGCTCGACATAGCCAGCGACATCGCGCAGTTGATCCTGCCCGTATTGCAGCGCGCGGTTCTCATCGGCGAAGACGACAGTGCCGAGAAAAACGTTACGGAGTGGATCCCCCGGAAAAATGAGGCCGACATAGCGCTGCGGGCCGCTGAGCTTTGCGAGGCGCTGCAACGCGCGTTCTTGGCGAACGCGGCAGCTGAACGGTCCGTAGGCCACGTAGTCGAGGTTGCCGAGGTCCTTCGCGCCGAGCTTGATCACCCGGCATCGGTACATGCCATTGGGGATCGACGGCCCAGCCACTGCAGCGTCCGGATCGAGCAGCCTTCCTTCGCGCTCGATCTCCGACGCATGACCGCTCTTGCGCGCAGCATCGAGAGCGCTTTCGAACGTCTGGCGCCAGTCACTTAACCGGACCCGGTCATTCCTGCTGATCACGTCCTTGTAAGCGGTCGTGTAGCGCGGAATGAGCCCCGCCGGCTGCTCGATGACGTCGCAGCCGGTGGCTAAGAGGGTGAGAATGAGAAGGGCGAGAAACCGCATTGCCGTCGAGCTTAAGCGGCTGTCCAACCGCCGTCCATGCTGAGGTTTGCACCGGTGATCGAGGCTGCTTCCTCACGGCACAGGAAGACGGCAAGCGCCGCGATCTCTTGCGGGGTAACGAAGCGCTTCGTTGGCTGAGCGGCGAGGAGCACGTCGTTCATGACCTGCTCGCGAGTCAGCCCGCGTGTTTTCATCGTGTCCGGGATCTGCCGTTCGACAAGCGGCGTCCAAACATAGCCGGGAGAAATGCAGTTCGCGGTGATGCCGTCGCGCGCGGTTTCAAGGGCGATTGTCTTGGTGAAGCCCGCAATGCCGTGCTTTGCCGCGACATAGGCACTCTTGTTGGGCGAAGCGACGAGGCTGTGAGCACTCGCCGTATTGATGATCCGGCCCCACTTCTTCTGCTTCATTCCCGGGACCGCAAGGCGGCACGTATGGAAGGCAGACGAAAGATTGATGGCGATGATCGCGTCCCATTTGTCCGTTGGGAAGTCTTCGACGGGAGAGACGTGCTGGATGCCGGCATTGTTGACGAGGATGTCGGGGCCGCCGAGCTCGCTGGCGCAGCGCTCCATCATGCGCTCGATTTCATTCGGTTTCGACATGTCGGCGCCATCATGGATTGCGCCGAGTTCATTGCACTCGCGCTCGATTTCGGTTGGGTCGCCAAAACCATTGATCATCAGCTTGGCACCTTCACCGGCAAGTGCCTTGGCAATTGCAAGGCCAATTCCCGAGGTCGAACCGGTTACGAGCGCGACCTTGCCCTGAAGCAGCATAAAGCGAGTCTCCACTGGAAAAAGACGCTCCTCGCGATGGCGGCGCTGAATTGCAACCGTGCTTGCCGCCAAGCATTGAACCTTTCCAACAGGAGAGAAGCATGCGCTTCGGCGACGAACCCGAGAGCACGAACTTTACGGACGATACCGGCAGAGGCGGTTTCGGTTTTGGCGGCGGAGGCTTCGGAGGAGGGGGGCTCGGCTGCCTTCTTCCACTGATTGCAAGCCGCTTCGGTCTTGGTGGAGTGGTCGTCCTCCTCATTGGTTATTTCATCCTGAGTTCGCTTGGCGGACTGGGCGGGGGAAGTGGGACAGGTCCGCTTCCGTCGTCCCAGGTCGGGCAGCAGGCAGCAACCAGTCAGAGCACGCTTGATCCGGCAACGAAGCACTTCACGCTCCAGGTGCTGCGCTCGACCGAGGACACCTGGACAAGACTTCTTCAGCCAAAGGGCGTCGCATACACGCCGACCAACCTCCACTTTTACTCGGAATCCGACAACTCAGGCTGTGGCGCCGCGCAATCGGCGATGGGGCCCTTTTATTGCCCGACCGACAAGAACATCTACCTCGACACGGAATTCTTCAAGGAACTCGCGACTCGGTTCAATGCGCCGGGACAATTCCCCGAGGCCTATGTCGTTGCGCACGAGGTCGGTCATCACGTCCAGGATCTCATGGGAACGCTCGGGCAGGCGGAACAGCTGCAGGCTCGCTCAAGCCAAACGCAGGGCAATGCAATCCAGGTGAAAATCGAGCTGCAGGCGGACTGTTATGCGGGCGTCTGGGCCGCCAACGCCAAGACTCCAGAAGGGCAGCCCGTCTTGCAGCAAGGCGACATCGAGGAAGGAATGCGCGCAGCCGAGGCAATTGGCGACGACACGCTTCAGAAGGAAACGCAAGGGACGGTAGTCCCCGACAGCTTCACTCACGGGACCTCGGCACAGCGGATGAACGCGCTCCGCACCGGATACCAGAGTGGCAACATGGATGCGTGCCAATCGCTCTAGAGGTGAACGAGCATCTTTCCGACATTGTCGCCGCGGAAGAGACCGAGGAACGCTTCTGGTGTCCGCTCAAGTCCATCGACGATCGTCTCGCGCGATTGGACGGTGCCATTGGCAACCCACGGCGCCATCTCGCCGTAGAAATCGGCTAGGCGGGCAAAATAGTCGAGAACCAGGAACCCCTTGATCGTGATCCGCGCGGCAATGATCCGCTGGATGAATCGGAAGCTTTTCGGCGTCGGGTCATTATAGCCTTCGATCATGCCGCAAATTGCGAAACGGGCGTTGTTGCGCGCGAGGGCAAGAGCTGCATCGAGGTGGTCGCCACCCACATTGTCGAAATATACGTCAATCCCTTCGGGCGCCGCTGTGCCGAGGCCTTTCAGGATCGGCGTTGCCTTGTAATCGATGACCTGGTCAGCACCAAGCGAGCGGACCCACTCACATTTGGCCTTGCCACCGGCGGAAGCGATGACGGTCATGCCCTTCGCCTTGGCGACCTGTACCACGACGGATCCGACGGCGCCCGCCGCGGCGGAGACAAAGACGATGTCGCCGGCCTTTGCACGCGCGGCATCGAGAAGCCCGAAGTACGCCGTCATCCCGGTCACGCCGAGTACGCCGAGGAATTGCTCGAGCGGTGCTCCTAGGTCCGGCAGCTTGTTTGCGGCGCGTTGGTCCAGGAGCGCCTCGTCACGCCACCCGCTCATGTGCTGGACGAGGTCGCCGGGTTTCAGGCCTTCGACCTTGCTTTCAACGACTTCACCAATGGCGCCGCCTTCGAGTGGCGCACCGACCTCGAACGGCGGCACGTAGCTCTTCACGTCATTCATGCGCCCGCGCATGTATGGATCCACCGAAAGCCACCGGTTGCGAACGCGCACCTGTCCGTCACCAGTGGGTGGGAGTTCCACTTCCTTGAGCTCGAAATTGTCCATTGTCGGCATGCCGCTCGGGCGGCTCTTGAGGTGCCAAGCTCGCGCCATCGATCCCTCCTCCGTTCCTGCCCCTCTGCAGGCTGCTCGCCAACCATCTAGAGAGCAAGCAATTCACCCGATCAAGCATTCAATCGGAGAAAAGAAGACCCGGCGGTGAAAGGCACCGCCGGGTCTCGTCCAGCCTCCAGCTGAGGGAGGCTCAGCTCTCTACCGGTTCAACGGTAGGTGCCTCCGAAGCTCTTATCGAGCATTCGCGGTCCCATCTCGCCACGATCTTCTTGTTCGAAGAGCGCTCGGCCACGGCTCTCGTCCCGCCACCGCTGCCGTGCTTGGTCAGCAGTGCAGTCGAGGATCACCCGGTCGCCATCGACACGGTCAATGTCCGAGCAGCTGATCGAATGATGGAGTCCGCCGCTTTCCGGATCGGATTTCGTGAGGATCAAGCGATCACCAGCAGTCTTGTCGACTTTTCCGATATGCTTGTTGTCGCTTCCGACGACTTCCATATGTTCGCGTACCTGGGCAAGAACGCCGCGCTTTTGCTGTCGGCGTTCGCGCCACGAGCCGAAGTCGCTTTCGAACCGCGACTGGTTCTCGGCCCGGTAATCGTCGTAATCACGGTCGAGTTCGCTCAAGTGGCGATCTCTCCAGCTGCGATAATGCGGGTCGAACCGATCATCTCGCGATCGGTCCGCGCGTTCGTCACGCGACCGGTCCGACCAATTGGCCGAGCCC
>DASRBJ010000345.1:0-2388 GCA_035653695.1 Sphingomicrobium sp. | reverse complement strand
CCAAGTCGAGCAGCCTGAACCGGACGTTGGAAGCTATATGAGCGATGGCCGCGGCAAGGTCCGGTTGATGGAACGCCTCGCGACCAACGACGATCGGCTCACCGGCAAGAGCAAGTATTTCTATCGAACGGCGACTTCGCGCGACTGGAAACCTCTCACCGACTGGGTCGAGAGCGAGATATTCCAGCCACTCGCGATCGACGCAACGACGAACTCGCTTTACGTGCTAAAGCCGCTCGACGGCCGCAAGGCGCTGTACCGAGTGAACCTCACCGACACGCCGACGACCGAACTCGTCGCTTCCAACGCTGGCGTTGATATCGACAACGTAATCCGGTCGGCGAATGGTCAGCGGGTAATTGGCTACACGTACATCGTGGACAAAAGGGTAGGGGTCTATTTTGACCCCGAGTACAAGGCACTGGTGTCCGCCTTGGCCGCCGCAATCCCGACCCTGCCGATCATCGACATCGAGCGGACGAGCGCCGACGGCAACAGGGTCCTTGTTCACGCCGGCAGTGACAACGATCCTGGACGCTATTTCGTCTTCGACAAGGCGGCGAAGAATCTTGCCGAAATCATGCTTGTTCGCCCCGAGCTCGAAAACAAGAAGCTCGCGAACGTTAAGCCCGTCTCAGTCAAATCGCCCGACGGTGTTGTTATCCCGGCCTATCTGACCTTGCCGCCGGGCAAGGATCCAAAAAACCTCCCCGCTGTCGTGCTGCCGCACGGAGGTCCAAGCGACCGCGACGAGTGGGGTTTCGACTGGCTCGCACAATATATGGCGGCAAAGGGCTATGCAGTGCTTCAGCCCGAGTATCGCGGCTCATCCGGTTTTGGTGACACTTGGCTCATGCAAAACGGGTTCAAGAGCTGGCGAACGTCGATTGGCGACATAACGGCTTCGGCGCGCTGGCTGGTGAGCGAGGGAGTCGCCGATCCGAAGCGCCTCGCGATCGTCGGCTGGTCCTATGGTGGCTATGCGGCACTCCAAGCGACCGCGACTGATCCGACGCTGTTCAAAGCGGTCGCGGCGATTGCGCCAGTCACTGACCTCGCGATGCTGACTAAGGAAGAAGAAGACTATACCGACAGCGAGATCGTGGCTCGGTTCATCGGCTCTGGTCCCCACATCATTGAAGGGTCGCCGTTGCGGCATGCCGCCGAGATCAAGGTACCGGTCCTTCTCGTCCACGGCGACATGGACATGAATGTCCATTCGCTCGAGTCTGAAAAAATGGAAGCCGCGCTTCGGGCCGTCGGAACGCCCGTCGAGTTTCTGAGATACAAGAATCTCGACCACCAGCTCGAGGACGGGGCGGCACGCACGGAAATGCTGACGAAGATCGGCGCGTTGCTCGACCGGACAATTGGACACGGACAATGAAAAGGGCGGCTCGGCAGGCGCCGGCCGCCCTCGTCGACATCCTCAATCGGCGCGATTTTAGCGCGAATAGAACTCGATCACGAGGTTTGGTTCCATGCGCACTGGATAGGGCACTTCATCGAGCTTTGGTACGCGCGTGAAGGTGATCCGCGAGGTGCCGTCCGGAACGACATAGTCCGGTATGTCTCGTTCGGCGAGGCTCTGTGCCTCGATGACGAGCGCCATCTCCTGCGCCTTCGAGCCCAGCTCGACGACGTCGCCAATGTTCACGCGGCGCGAGGCGATGTTGCACTTGACCCCGTTAACACGAATGTGGCCGTGGCTGACGAGCTGGCGTGCGGCCCAGATCGTCGGCGCGAACTTCGCACGATAGACAACCATGTCCAGCCGGCGTTCGAGCAGGCCGATTAGGTTCTGCGATGCGTCACCCTTCATCGCGATCGCCTGCGTGTAGTTCTTCTTGAACTGCTTCTCGGTGATGTCGCCGTAATATCCCTTGAGCTTCTGCTTGGCGCGAAGCTGGATTCCATAGTCGCTGAGCTTGCCCTTGCGTCGTTGTCCATGCTGCCCTGGGCCATATTCGCGGCGATTGACCGGGCTCTTGGGCCGTCCGAAGACGTTCTCGCCCATGCGGCGGTCGAGCTTGTATTTGGCGCTGGTGCGCTTCGACATTCACATTCTCCAATTTGCGTCGGTTACGAATGCCCGGGACCGCACCGCCTGTCTTGCCGCTCTTCCTTTTGTCGAGGGACATCAGACGCGATCACCGCTTCACGGGCGTGCGGGACCAATTGCGAAGGCGCGCATCTAGGTGCCGCCTCCGGCAAGGTCAAGTTTTTCGGCTCTTCGCGAGGAGGAGCGAGCGGGTCGCGGCCTTAGTCCGGCTGTGTCGATGAGCTGCTCGAACCGCCGCCGGCCGAATGTATCGCGCCCTTGCCGGAGAGGCTGTTCGAAATGCCGGGGAGAAGATCGAGATTACCTTCGGAATCGTGGCACACACG
>DASRBJ010000344.1:0-3175 GCA_035653695.1 Sphingomicrobium sp. | reverse complement strand
GACAATGGCGCCAACCGTTATTTCATCGAATGTAACGACGGATGCCGAGCCCGTGCCGCCCTTGAGTGAGCCTGCGCTCGCGCCGTAGCCCGCTCCCGCTGTACCAAGCGCGAACGCATCGGACGCATTTTCGATCGCCTTCATGCCGAGCGAGCGATAGGGAGGATCAAGCCCCCAATTCTTGTCACCGCCGTTTGCTAAATCAAACAGGATCGCGGCGGGAACGATCGGCGACCGAGGAACGCCGGGCGTCGGGACTGCCATGTAGCCGCGCCCGCGAGCGCCGAGCCATGATGCTACGCCATCTGCCGCAGCTAGACCGTAAACGGATCCGCCAGATAGAACGATCGCGTCGGCAGCGTGAACGAGATTGTAGGCATTGAGCGCATCGGTTTCGCGCGTCCCTGGGCCACCGCCGCGTACGTCGACAGCCGCCGTTGATTCCTTCTCAGGGACAATGACCGTAACACCGGTACGAACTCTTGGATCATCGGCCTGTCCGACCTTTATCCCCGCTACGTCGGTAATGAGGTTTCGCGGCCCTGGTCTTCCGCGCCGGTCGGTAGGGCCTGCCGGTTTGTCCTGCCTCTGGGCAGCTTTGGCACTTGCCGCAATCGAGGATGCGGCGCCAGCGATGCCCCCGAGGAGGGTTCGTCGGTTGACCACGATGCCCGTGCTGTTCATTCTGGATTGCTCCTTTTGTGAGCTTCGAGAGTGGCGCGCCGATGTTTCAGCGCCTCATCGATCACTGGCGTCGCCGCGATGAGTTCCCGCGTGTAGGCGTGCGCCGGCGCTTCGAAGATCTCTCGCGTAAAGCCTTCCTCGACGATTTCTCCACCACGCATGATCAGTATCCGATCAGCGATGGAGCGAATGACGGAAAGATCGTGAGATACGAAGAGATACGCCATTCCGGAATTCGCCGAGAGCGCTACTAGAAGGTCAAGAATCTGCGCTCGAATGGAGACATCGAGCGCAGAAACCGGCTCGTCAAACGCAATGATCGATGGCTCCACAATCAGCGC
Organism: Sphingomicrobium sp.; assembly: GCA_035653695.1. Classification (GTDB taxonomy): domain Bacteria; phylum Pseudomonadota; class Alphaproteobacteria; order Sphingomonadales; family Sphingomonadaceae; genus Sphingomicrobium. Next base: position 2,150 of record DASRBJ010000344.1, on the reverse strand, counting down.
GCGAGCGATCGCAATGCGTTGACGCTCTCCGCCAGAAAATTCGTGCGGGTATCGCTGACCATCGGCCGCCGAAAGCCCCACGCGCTCGAGGACAGTCGATACTTTCTTCTGACGCTCGCCAGATTGAACCTGTTGGCCGAGAAGTGAAAGGGGCTCGGCAATGATGCGGTCCACGCGCCAGCGCGGATCGAAGCTGTCCTTCGGATCCTGGAAAACCGCCTGGATACGCTGCCTGTTGCGCCGCATTTCGGAGGTGTCACGAGACGCAGAAAAGGGCTGCCCCTCGATAGTGACGGTTCCCGCCTGCGGTTCATCGAACGCAAGCAGCGTTCGAAGCAATGTTGACTTGCCCGAGCCCGACTCGCCCACAATGCCGACAATCTCGCCTCGACCAAGATCGAAACTGACGCCGTTCACCGCAATATGATCAGGCGAGCGGCGAAAGATGGAAAGGCGATCTCCGCGGTAGCGCCGTACAATAGATGATGCCTTGAGCACGGGCTCGTGACGTTGCCCGCGAAACGGTTCCCGGACCGGACAATGACGCGTCGCCTCAAACAGCCGGCGCGAATAAGGATGCTTCATATGGTCGAAGATATCGAGCGCTTCGCCTTCTTCGACCAGTTCGCCAGCGCGCATGATTGCAACCCGGTCCGCGACCTGCGCGACCACGCCTAGATCATGAGTGACGAGAATCAGCCCCATTTGATTCTCGGCAACAAGCGACTTTAGCAGTTGAAGCATCTTTGCCTGGGTGGTGACATCGAGAGCAGTGGTCGGCTCGTCGGCGAGGAGCACCTTGGGCGAGGCAGCAATTGCCATCGCGATAGCTACCCTCTGGCGTTGCCCTCCGGAGAGTTCGTGCGGGTAACGGCCGAGCGGAAACTTGGCGGTTGGCATCGCGACCCGCTCAAGGATCTCTGCCGAGCGCGCTCGGGCGTCCGATCGGCTCATCGCGCAGTGCTGCCGAAGAACTTCCGCCACCTGGTCGCCGATCGTCATTAAAGGATTGAGCGCCGACATCGGCTCTTGCGAGACGAACCCGATTTCTTTTCCACGGATCCGGCACATTTGACGATCATCACCGATGGGCAGCGGTTTGCCATGCAGCGAAATCTCGCCGGATACGTGTGCTCCAATTGGAAGCAGGTCCAGCATCGCAAGGATCGTGGTCGATTTGCCCGAGCCCGATTCGCCGACAAGCGCGAGGATTTCGCCAGGCTCAACATGAAGCGAAAGCTCGTGCACGATTTGCCTGCCACCAAGCGACACCGAGAGCTTGTCAGCGGCAAACAAGCTCATCGTGCCCACTCACTCCTAAGTCGCGGGTCAAGGACATCGCGGAGACCGTCACCCAAGAGGTTAAATGCCAAAACGGACAGTGCGATTGCGAGCCCTGGGAAGATGGCAAGCCAAGGAGCCGAGCCAATGAGGGTTTGCGCCTCGCTCAGCATTCGCCCCCAGCTTGCCGTTGGCGGCTGCGTTCCAAGCCCTACGTACGACAGGCCCGCTTCAGCAAGGATCGCAAGTGAAAACTGGATCGTGGCTTGAACGACAACCACCGAGTTGAGGTTGGGTGCGACGTGCTCGAATGCGATCGCCCAACGCCGCTTGCCCGCCATGCGCGCGGCAAGCACCCAATCGCGCTCAAACAGTGGCAACGCTGCTCCGCGTGTAACACGTGCAAAGACGGGAATGTTGAAGATGCCGATCGCGATCACCGCAGCGATTGCCCCGGGGCCAAATATCGCCCCGATCATGACGGCAAGAAGGAGCGAGGGAAAAGCAAATACCAGGTCCGAGGAGCGCATGATGAGCTCGTCCACACCGCCTCGAGTGGCTGCTGCACAGAGACCGAGGGGAGCGCCTAGGCCGAGACCAATTACAATTGAAGACAATGCAACTCCAAGCGATGTTCGCGTACCCGCGACAACCATCGAAAGCACGTCGCGGCCAAACTGATCGGTCCCGAACGGGTGCTGCAAAGAGGGTGGCAGAAGAAGAGCGTCAGGGTCCATTATGGTTGGCGAGCGCGGGATCCAGACGACCGATGCAAGAGCGGCAAGCAGGACAAATGCAGTCAAGATCGCACCAAGCCAAAAGGCGAGCGGCAGCCGCTGCGCGCGCACTAACTGAAGTTCCCTCTTCGA